>DONH01000067.1:0-2795 GCA_003509235.1 Planctomycetaceae bacterium | reverse complement strand
ACCGATGAATTAAGACGACGGTGGAGCGATAAAAAAATAGCATCCCGCCGGTTCTCATGCTCGACCTTCATGCTGTACCTTGGGCTCGAAGGCTGCTATGAATCTGTTCCCCACCACAACATTTATCTAGCTGAAAACTACCGAGAAAATCTAGCTGATATTGAGCGGCGTCATCGTTTGAGCAATGACCCGTCCATGTATGTTCAAAATGCATCAGTTACCGATCCCTCTTTAGCTCCGCCTGGAATGAGCACACTTTACGCCCTGATACCGGTGAGTCATAAACACCCGAACATAAATTGGAAAAAAGAGGCTCCTGCTTTTCGTGAAACTGCAATTAATCAACTCGAAAAAATCGGCATTGAAAATGTCAGGCCGCGTATTCGTTATGAGAAAATGATCACTCCAGATGATTGGCAAGAAGACTACGCGATATACCGCGGCGCGACTTTCAACTTATCTCACGACCTGAACCAGATGCTTCATATGCGCCCCCATAATCGCTTCGAAGACATTGATGGCATGTATCTTGTGGGCGGTGGCACCCACCCCGGCAGTGGTCTTCCGGTGATTTACTCCTCAGCGAAAATCACGACGGACTTATTACTTCGCGACTTTGGCATGCCGAACGATGCAAGTGGACCAGCAGGACACGCAAATGAGCCGTGGCAGACCTCAGAACATGCCCCGGCTGAACCGATTGGGAGTAGCGGTTAGGTTTAGGCAAAGGCAGAACAACTTCCAAAATGCCGTCGAGAAACCCATTTTGAGACGGTGATTTCGCTTGATTCAGTGGCCTTCGGCTCGCACATAGACCTTTGACGATCGTTATTGCATAGACTCTGAGCCAGACATTAACAAGGAAACGTGAAATGGACAGATCCATCGATGGACTCATGAGCGACTCATCAACTGAACAACTTGTACAGGATACTATTCGTCCCAGAGAACTTAGCGACGCTGAAGTGGACAATCGCGTCATCGTCGTTGGTGGTGGCCTCGGTGGGCTTGCAACGGCGTGCACGCTTGCTGCCCGAGGGTATGCCGTCGTTCTATGCGACAAGAATGACTGGACTGGCGGCAAGGCAGCAGTCCATGAGGAGGCTGGTTATCGCTTTGACATGGGCCCGACGATTCTGACCATTCCTGCTGTCCTCAAACGCATCTTTGATGAAGCCAATCAGCCGCTGGAATCAGCTCTTGATCTTGTCCCACTCGACCCACAATGGCGTAGCTTTTTTACTGACGGGACGACACTCGACCTTCATTCTGATGTCGAGTTGATGAAAAAGGAACTTGAGAAGTTTTCTCCAGGTTCGGGAGCAGGGGACGGATATGCCCGCTTCATGGATTTGGCAAAAAAACTCCATAAGATATCTGACGACTTTTTCTTTTGGAAATCTATCGGTGGCCTTAAGGACATGTTTGACCCCAAAAGAAGTGTCACCGTATCCATGCTCCGCGAAGTCATGCGTATGCGACCGGGCCATAGTGTTGCAGGAACGGTCCGATCATATGTTCCAGACAGCCGCGCTGCTCAAATGCTCGACCACTACACGCAATACGTTGGAAGCTGCCCGGAGTCATCTCCCGCCGTTCTTTGTGGCATTGCCCACATGCAATCGAACGACGGCGTGTGGTACCCACGCGGCGGCACGGGCGCAGTTCCCAAAGCTCTCACGAAACTTGCGTTGAGTCTTGGTGTTGAGATTCGAACAAACACCGCAATCCGGCAGATAATTGTGAAGAACAACCGAGCAGTTGGTGTGCTGACCGCTGATGGAGAAACCATCAGGGGCGGGGCAGTTGTCAGTAATTCTGATAGCGTTCGCACCCACCAGGAATTACTTGACGGCCGGCCACAGAAACGATTTCTTGGACGCAGAAATTATGAACCAGCATGCTCGGGCGTTGTTCTCTACCTAGGCCTGGACAGGCGATACGAGCAACTGCTCCACCATAATTTTATATTTTCTAATGATCCACATGAAGAGTTCGACGCTATCTACCGAAAAGGTGAACCAGCACCAGACCCAACGTGTTACGTCTGTGCACCTGCTGTCACTGAGCCTGAGGTAGCACCCCCGGGCTGTGAGTCTCTCTACGTGCTTGTCCACACCCCGTATCTTCGACCTCATCATAAATGGTCTGAAATACTACCAGGCTATAGAGACCGCATCATCGAAAAGCTGAAACAGACCGCCGGACTTAAAGATCTTGAAAAGCACATCGTTGTTGAAAAAGCATTGACACCTCAAGACATCCAAGATCGCTACCATGTTTTGGACGGGGCGATTTATGGTCTTGCAAGCCATGGGCGATTTTTAGGTGCTTTTAAACCGGCCAATAGGTCACCTGATGTCGAAGCCCTCTATCTAGCAGGAGGTTCTGCTCATCCTGGACCTGGCATGCCGATGGTACTTATGTCTGGGTGGATAGCTGGCGACTGTGTCGACCAAGATCGGGTTGTCGAACCCATCGGAGCAATCAACCAGACGACGTGTGTGGCATCGTGAGCGGACCAAAGGGTGCTCCAGAAACTTCCCTTTCTCGTCAGCGTGGCGACACGACGCTACCACCATATGCAAAACACCTCCATAGGTGGTTCATGTGGTATGTCCGCGGATACATCCGGCGTCATTTTCATGCCGTTCGTCTCTTGAAGCCATCCGATGGAAAGTCGCCCATCCCAGACATCATTAATGAGCCGGTGCTTCTCTATACGAATCATCCGAGTTGGTGGGATCCGTTAATCTTTCTGTCAGTCGCGCAAAAGTTGTTTCCTGATCGACTGA
>DONH01000019.1 GCA_003509235.1 Planctomycetaceae bacterium | reverse complement strand
GCCACAGTTGTCTTTTCCGGGTGAGATGTTCCCTTCCACTGGGCTCGGTATCCTGCTCATAGTACTTGGAGAATTCATCCTGGGCTTGATACTTGGCATGCTGGTTCACTTTCTTTTCTCTGCTGTTCAATTCGGTGGCCAGATAATCGGTTTCCAAATGGGATTTGCCATGGTCAACGTTGTTGATCCAATTACAGGCGTATCCAATGCGATCACCGCTCATTTTCTGTATATGTGCACCATGCTCACCTTCCTGGTGCTCAACGGCCATCTGGCATTGTTGAATGCCCTGAGTCTCAGCTTTGAGTACATTCCCCCAGGTGGCCTATTGCTTACGCCTGCTGTCTCAAACAGCGTTCTGGAATTCTCAAACCTCATGTTTGTTCTTGCCATTAAGATCGCAGCTCCCATTATGGCCGCCTTATTTCTGGTTGACCTTTCGCTGGCCTTAATATCAAGAGCAGCTCCTCAAATGCATGTATTGGTACTTGGATTTCCTATCAAAATTTCTGTCGGATTCTTTTTTCTCGCGTTCATTTTCACCACCATGTCCATTTATGTAACGGACTTTCTCAGGGAGATTGAACTCATTTTCCGCACAATCATGAAAGCCGGATCACCTGGAGACTTCTAGGAACTAGCCATGGCACAAAAAGATCCGAGTAAAACAGAAAAAGCCACTGACAAAAGGCGAAACAAACAGCGCAAGGAAGGCAGTGTTCCCAAAAGTCAGGAGCTTTCAAAAACGCTCATCCTACTGGCAGGAATATTGGCATTACGCTTTCTAATTGGCTTTTATTACGAGCAATTTACTGAAATCTATGAGTGGACATTCCGAGAAGCCATTTCTTTGGATGTCAACAAACAGGTTGCCTACACCCTCTTTACGTGGGGCCTGCAAAAGATTTCCATAATGACACTTCCGTTCCTGTTGGTTCTCTTTGTTGTCTCTTTTACCACAATGCGTATGCAGGTCGGTAAACTTTGGACCCTGAAGCCTCTGAAACCTAAGTTTAGCAAACTCTTCAATGTTATCGGAGGCCTCAAACGCCTGTTCCTCAGCCCGAAAACATTGGTCAATCTAGGAAAAAGCCTCGGGCAGGCGATTGCCGTTGGCATCGCGCCATACATAGTAATCAAACAGGAGCTTCCGAACCTCCTTCCGCTGTTTTATGCAAATGCTCACGGCATAGCCACCTACCTGTTGGCTGTTGGCTATAAAATGGCCTACTACGCCCTCATTCCCATGATGATTATCGCATTGTTAGACTTGTGGTACACGCGCTGGGATTACGAGGAAGAGTTGAAAATGACCAAAGATGAGATCAAGGACGAGCGCAAACAGGCTGAAGGTAACCCCGAAATAAAGCAACGCCAAAAGCAGAAAATGATGGAGATGATGACAAGCAGGATGTTCCAGGACATCCCCAAGGCCGACGTTGTTATCACCAACCCCACTCACTTTGCAGTTGCCTTGCAATACGATGCCATGGTTGCTCCTGCCCCGCTGATTCTCGCCAAAGGTG
This sequence comes from Planctomycetaceae bacterium, assembly GCA_003509235.1. Taxonomy (GTDB): domain Bacteria; phylum Planctomycetota; class Planctomycetia; order Pirellulales; family UBA1268; genus UBA1268. The sequence goes on along the minus strand of DONH01000019.1, from coordinate 2,931 downwards.
TAAACCGAGTTGCTGAGCGAATTAAAGAAGTTGCAAAAGAAAACAACATTCCGTTTGAAGCCAACCCACCCTTGGCACGCGCTTTGTATAAACAAGTGGAAATCGGGGAAACAATCCCGGAGGAACTCTTTCAGGCAGTAGCCGCCATCCTAGCGAAACTGGAAAAATTTAAAAGACGCTAAGGACTTACAGACAAGACACTTCCTCCAGGCAACGATAATCTACAGTGCCCAAGAGGTGTCAAAAACATGTCTCAATCTTCCAACGCTCCTCTGTCATCAAAAATCGACTACTCCAAGTTCGCCAAACAAGGCGACTTACTTCTCGCTGGCGGTGTTGTGGTCATCCTGTTTGTGATGCTCATTCCACTACCAACGTTTTTTATCGACTTCATGCTGACTGTCAGTATTTCGCTGGGACTTGTTGTTCTGGTCACATCAATGTTCATGGAATCCCCTCTTGAGTTCTCGATTTTCCCCACACTCCTCTTGGTCACCACCTTGCTGAGACTGGCTTTGAACGTTGCAACGACACGAGCTATCCTGCTCCACGGTGACGAAGGCACTGACGCAGCCGGTTCCGTCATTCAAAGTTTCGGTGAATTTGTTGTTGGTGGTAACTATGTCATCGGTATCGTCATTTTCCTGATCCTTTTTCTGTTGAATAAGCAGGTCATTGTTACTGGTACGACACGAATCGCAGAGGTCGCAGCCCGATTCACCTTGGATGCCATGCCCGGTAAGCAGATGGCCGTTGAGGCCGATCTTAACGCAGGGCTGATCACTGAGGAAGAGGCCAACGAGAAGCGCCAGTACATGCGCAGAGAAGCAGACTTCTACGGTGCAATGGACGGTGCTGGTAAGTTCGTTTCTGGAGATGTTAATGCCGGCTTCATGATCACCTGCATCAATATCATTGGTGGATTCCTTATTGGAATTATTCAAAAAGACATGGAGTGGATGGATGCAGCGCAAACATACACATTGCTGACTATCGGTGATGGTCTTGTTGCCACGATCCCTTCACTGATCATTTCCACATCGGCAGGTATCATCGTATCTCGCGCTGCTGCCGAAGCAAAGATGGGTGAGGAATTCATCGGGCAGCTGTCTTTCCACTACCGCGCACTCAAGCTTGTCTCCGGCATCCTTCTTATTTTCGCAATAGTACCGGGAATGCCCACTCTGCCTTTCTTATTGCTTGCTGCTATCACCTTCGGTGTTGGACATCTTTCTCAAAAGCGATTTGCTCACCTTGAAGTCCAGGCAGATGACTCAGCTTCATCCGGGCCAGAACAGGCAACTCTCGACACTCCTGAAGAAGTACAGGCTCTCCTGCCTCTGGATCAGCTGGAACTGGAAGTCGGATATGGACTTATTCCCCTCGTCGACGAAGAACAAAGCGGCAACCTGCTGTCTCGCATTCGCTCCATACGCCGTCAGTTCGCTCTGGACATGGGTGTGGTCGTTCCTTCTCTCCACCTCAGAGACAATCTTCAGCTCAAGCCCGGAGAGTACCGGGTGGTCATCAAGGGCAACCCTGTAGCCCAGGCCGAACTGCTGATCGATCACTACCTCGCCATGGATCCGGGCGATGCCAAACACCGCATCGAAGGTGTAGAAACCGTGGAGCCTGCATTCAACCTTCCCGCAGTCTGGATACCAGAGGCACAAAAGGAAGAAGCGATGCTGGCCGGATATACTGTGGTTGATCCTTCCACAGTTATCGCGACTCACCTTACCGAAGTCTTTCGCCGCAATTTGCATGAATTCCTCGGTCGTCAGGAAGTCCAAGAACTGCTGGATAACCTCTCCAAGCGTGCTCCAAAGGCCGTGGAAAGCCTCGTACCGGGCGTACTTAGCCTTGGTGGAGTCCAAAAGGTTCTTCAATCACTGGTTGAAGAGAACGTCTCGATTCGCGACCTGCTGACCATTGTCGAAACTCTGGCTGACTACGGTGTTGCGACACAAGATCCGCCTCAGTTGACAGAGTTTGTCCGTGCAAAGATGGGTAGAACCATCATCAAGCCGTATGTTGGTGAAGATGGTACTCTTTCCATCATCACGATGAGCCCGCAAATTGATGAAATTCTTGCTGGAGCCATGCGTCCCGCTGAACAAGGTGGTTATCTTGCCCTCGAACCCGGCGTCGCCCAGCAGATCATCCAGGCAATCAACAGATCTACGGAGGATGCAATGGTTGCTGATGGCACACCGGTTCTCCTGGTTTCACCTCAAATCAGAAGCCAATTTGCACAACTTCTGACTCGTTTCATACCGACACTTCCAGTCATCTCCCAGGCCGAAATACCTGCGGATGTGAAGATTCAATCAGCAGCAACCGTTGAACTGTAGGATTTAACTCATGAGAATGAAAACGTACCGTGCCGCCAACTCCACTGCGGCATTCGCAAAAGTTAAGGCCGACCTGGGTGAAGATGCTGTCATTTTGTCCAACACGACTGTGACAGACAATGGCACCAAGTGCTGCGAAATTGTTGCTGCAGTGGATTCCACGCCGACCGTACCCTCTTCATCCCAACAGACAGGCCTTCAAACCAAGGCTGAAGTCGTTGAGGATGCATTGCAAAACACTGTTGGGTGGCAACAGGAATGGAGCCAGATCAAAGGTCAGATAATGCAGCTCATGAAGCCGCAGATGGACCCGGCCCAACTGACTCCCAAGCAGAATCTGGCGATGCAGTACATGGAACGGGAAGAGGTCAACGATAAGGTCCTCGCAAAGATCTTTTGTGACCTGCGGAGTGACAAGAATCGATCCATTGTCACGGTTCTGGACACCCTCCTTGGCACCAAGAAGTTCAGCGCCAAAAACATGACGAAAACTTTCCATGCTTTTGCCGGTCCCGGTGGCTCCGGAAAAACCTCCACCTTAGTACGGCTCGCCCTGAAGGAAAAAAAGGAAAACCCC
>DONH01000175.1:1060-10150 GCA_003509235.1 Planctomycetaceae bacterium | reverse complement strand
GTGTGATTCTCCTTGTGACAGGTGCAGGTGGTGTTTTTAAGCAAGTCCTGATCGATTCAGGAGCGGGTGATGCTGTCGCCTCATCATTAACTTCAGCAGCGGTTCCGACCGTTGTCCTTGCATGGTTGGTGGCGGTTGTCATTCGGGTGCTACAAGGCTCTGCCACCGTCGCAATGATTACGGCTGCTGGTCTGGTCGCACCACTTGTCACGGCTTCAGGTCAGCCAGAGCCGTTCGCTGCTTTGGTGACGATAGCAATTGCATCAGGGGCATCTGTTGCTTCCCATGTCAACGACTCAGGCTTCTGGCTCGTAGGCAAGTTTCTTGGACTGTCTGTTGGAGAGACCCTAAAGACGTGGACCGTTCAGGAAACCATTATTGGTGTCCTCGGCCTTGTTTTTGTGGTGTGCATCGCAGCTCTGTACGGCGTGCTGTAGTCAATCATACACCCTGATGAAACCATTCTTCATCACTACGAAAGACGGTTCCGAAACACGCGCTTAGCCTGAAAGCATTTGCTTGATATGTCGAGCAAGCCTGTCTTCGAAAGCGTGAAAATCAGCTTCTGTCACTGTCTTTTTTCTTGTTTTTTCAAGAAAAACTTCACAGCATGTGCTCAGGCTTTTCGGCCAATGGTCAGTCGAAGCATTACGAACATCTAGCTCCTGTTTGATATCGGCAGCATTAAGAGTTTCTCTGCCACCAGTTGCATGCGTTCTGTGCGCGAGATGCATCACAAGTCCCATTGCTCTATCAAGAAGAACGTAGGCAAAGTTCTTTCCTTGTATCGGGCCGATGGTAATAGTTGTTCCAGTCTGAGCCAAGTAGCCAAACGTACTGCGATAGAGAGATTGCGGTAACGCGGTGAGCACTGATTGCGAATTACCCTCAGTGACAGCCGGCTGCGCAACTGACTTACCCCAATACATAGCGCCAACACCCCCACCAACACCACCAACCACAACTCCCGTCAAGGCTCCAAGAGTCAGCGGTATACCCGAAGGCATAGCAACCTCACCACCAGCTCCGATCTTTGCACCAGTGGTGCCCCCAACCATGGCTCCAACTGAGACACCACCAGAGAGTAGAGCCCACCACGGCAGTCCAAATACCTGCCATGTCTCGCTACTAAAAAGATCACTGAGATACGTGAGTTCGACCTTATCCGCTAGCCCAACTTTTTCATGAAGAAACAGTGACTGAAGCGTGCTGTGCAGCAACCGTTCTTTTTCCTGCAGGTCTGAGTGAAACTTCTTTTTCGCATCTTCGATCAGCGGTTCTCTCTTTTCTCCAGGCGCGACCACAACACTTCGGGTATGACCAATACTTTTTGATAATAGCTCCACCATACTGTGGGCCGACTCGTCCACACGATGCGACCAATCGTTTTCGATCTCATCTGCTATCTGTGACAAATCATCTCGCCATTTATCAACAACTGTTGCTAATGTACGTATAAGTGCAACACGATCTTTTGCCCGTGCTTGATGTGCATTAAAAGTTGCAACTGCTCCGAATCGCTGGCCAAGCTTTGCCCGCCACTCTGACTCATGCACTGGTTCAGCCGTAGGATTCAAAATAGCCAACCGGGGCAAGCCGGTAAGCATGAGCAACTCCATCTCGGCCTCATGGATTTTCCGGAGTGGCTTTGACGAATCGATGACATACAGAACTGCGGGTTCTTCACAAAGAAGCTTACTCACCTCGCACTCTGCTTCGAACTGATCGGACGCCGAATATTTCTTACAGAATTGGCGAAGCTCAGCGAGCGGCTCTCTCGATTGAGATAGCTGCGAGGCAAGCTCGGCCAACATCGTTCGTGGATCTTGGAACCCTGGGGTATCCCACAGAACAAACTGACTGGAATGATGCTCAATCTTCTGGCAAACCTGCGTCATGCCAGGGTCAGCACTCACACCGATATTCCCACGCTCAACAAGTGTTGCAGCAATGCTCGACTTCCCGTGATTGACAGCGCCAACAAGAGCAAAGGTGGGCTTATTCATTATTCACATACCCCAAGCAGATCGAACCCAAGCTGTTTTTCACGAAGCCATCTTCTCCATAGATTCTGCCGCTGTTCCGGCCCAAACAGAATGATGACCTTGTCGTTTGAAGGCGATGCGTCAGAAAATGATTGGAGTGTCGCTGCTATGGCATCGACCGGATTAATATCTGCTGGCATGGCAACAACCACACCATCTTCTGATTGAAGAAGTGACTGAAGCACCTCCTCATTGCCATCCGCATAATCAACTTCAACAGTCTCAACACGAGTTATTTTTCCAAAAAGTGCTGCTTCTACCTTCCCGCGAACACTGTCTTCACTCTGCAGAATCCCCTCGCCCAGCAGCAGATTCCATGAGCCATCTTCTGCAAATGTTGGTGATTTAATTTCGGCATCCTCGCCAAGATATCCTGTTCTTGAAGATTCTTTCGTTTGAAACAAGGGGCCGCTGAGGCGTCGAATCAGGGCAATGTCTTGGGTACGAGTAAAGTCAAGCGTGGACAATCGACTGAACGTTTTCCAGCCAGCATATGCAACAAGGAGAAACCGTGGGATGACAACATAGAAGACTAAGTTTCCAACAATAAACGGCCACCATGACCGTGTGGCATTTACGCTTGCTGCCTCCATGCCAGCAAGATACGAAAACCGTGACTCACGGACCTGTTCAAGGGTGGGAACGCTTGCTGTCCAAAACCAAGACCACGGCGATGAGATGACACTCACAAAAAAGCACATAAATTCAGCACCAACGCTCAGGGTGCTTTCCCAGCCAAAGGCAAGGTCAAAAACAGTCACGTGAAAAAGAATGCTGAGTAGAGCACCGAGACCAAACCCACAAGCAATCCGCTGAGTAAATCCAAAAAACAATCCGGCTAAAATAGTCTCAATCCGTTTACCATGTTCCTGCAAAACTCTCCTCAAGTCATTCCAACTCTCTCTCCACTCTGGCGATAGCCGTGAGATCAAAAATGCGACACCCCCGCCGACACCTCCTTTTGATGAATCACCTCGCAGCCACGAGGACAAATACAGACTTGTGCCGGTTATCACCCACGGAAGAACGATTAATCCAAAGAAGACCACCATTACATTGATAGGTTTTTCACCCTTGTATGCGAGGTAGGCAGGAACAGCGAGACAACCCAACACAATTCCAATGAGCCATGACACGCTCGTGAGCACATTGAGCACCCGATCAATCCCGTAACCAAAAAGCTGCGAATCTCTACTCCTAGCCAGAGAAAGCCAGGCATGAAACAGTTTGCCACGCGAAACCTCCCGAAAGCTCTGCTCAGAAAAAGTCCTCGACAGCACCTTTCCGTCTTCGCCCAAAACATTTTCGGCATCCTGACCTGAGAGCGTCCGTTGTTCAGCTTCTTCGAAGTCAATGACATCGCCTACCGTCCAGCGTGGCAAGCGAGAACTATCCTTTGCGAACATAGGACGATTTGTATAAGGATGTGACATCTACCACGCGTGTTCATTGAGCGTAACCGAATGCGATGAGTTGATCGCATCGTGCACAGAGATTTACTACCCGACGCAGCCAAAAACCATATTACTAGTAGATAGAGATGAAAGGAAATAACGTGCACTTTTCAGCAACGCCGGACGAGATATCGGTCATAAAGAAGCTTTCCCAACAAGTATGTCAGATTCTTTCCCTGTCACCCGGACTTACGACACAAGCATTCCATTGAACCAAATAGGACATGCCAGGTTCATATTCAACTTGAATACTGCAGCACGCCTATTCAGAATGGTTATAAGGCAAACGAGGTGGGAGCAGACACATCAGACTGAATTGATGCGTCAATAAATGAAAACGGTGAAGAAGAGGAGCATGGCATGAGTGAGGTACGGTTTTGGCATATAACGGCATTCCTTTTGGCTTGCACTCTTAGCAACTCGTGCACAAACGCTTTTGCTTCAGACGGTCGGCAGCCAAACATCATCTATCTTATGCTCGATGATGCTGGATACGGTGACTTCGGTGCTTTTGGATCAGCCTATGTGAAAACACCCAATTTCGATCGCTTATGTGCTGAGGGCATGACCTTCACAAACCACTATTCAGGATCTGCTGTGTGTGCGCCCACACGCTGCGTGCTCATGACGGGCCTCCATACTGGCCACTGTCGACGCAGGGACAATACTGCAAAGGCAATGACACAAGAGTTAAGTAAAAAAAATGGTCGACCACTTGTGTTCCTTGAAGACAGTGATGTGACCGTTGCTGAAGCGCTTCACGACGCCGGATATTTCACTGCTGGCGTAGGGAAATGGGGCCTAGGCAATCCTGGTTCAGCAGGTGTCCCAGAAAAACAGGGTTTCGATTACTGGTACGGCTATCTTGACCAGGTGCATGCCCATGACCACTTTCCAGATGAGATTTGGGATCGTGGAAAGATGGTAGCCGTACCGGGAAATCAAAACAAAAAAAAAGAAACCTACATCCCGTATGAACAGGAGAAAAAAGCGCTTGAATTAATCCGCCAAAACAAAAGCAAACCTTTCTTCCTCTATCTGGCAGTAACGCCACCCCACAGTGCCTACATTATTCCGGAGACTGATCCTGCTTTTGCAATGTACGAAGGAATTCCTGGCAGTAAGCAGGTTCAACATTATGCCGCCATGATTACGCGAACTGACCAGATGGTTGGCAGGATTCTTGATACGCTGAGCGAACTGCACCTCGACGAAGATACAATCATTTTCTACACGTCAGACAACGGACCAAACGCACCATTCGTAAAAGCGATAAACAGCGCTGGTGGCCTACGAGGAACAAAAAGGATGCTGTACGAGGGAGGCATTCGCGCAGCCATGGCTGTGCGGTGGCCGGGCCATATTCCCGCTGGGAGAAAAAGCACGTTCATATGGGATATGCGCGATATTTTCCCAACGCTTTGCGAGCTGGGCAATGCCAAAAACCCTGAGAAGTTAGACGGTATCTCAGTCGTACCAACGCTCATGGGTAAGAAACAGAAATCTCGTGACATCCACTACTGGGAGATCCACTCTCCTTTCCAGCAGGCTGTTCGTTGGGGTGACTGGAAAGCAATCCGGTTTGGAACCGAAGAACCACTTGAATTGTATGATCTGAAAAATGACCCTCAAGAAAAACAGAATGTTGCTGCCGATAATGCTGCAGTAGTCGAAAAGCTCGAAACCTTTCTTGCTACAGCCCGAACAGAGTCTCCGTATTTCCCTGCAGTACGCAAAAAGAAGTCGAAGAAAAAAAAGTGATAACCCCGTTCAACCCCACTTAATTTTGTACCAATTCACGAAAGCTCTCGTATGCTAAGTCGACGAACAATACTCCAAGGCATTGCAGCAGGTGCTGGCACAGCACTAGGTCTCGGCGGGTCGCCACTCCCGTTACTCGCCAGTTCTTCCTTGACAGGGGCATCGAGACTCCCAAAGCGAATTATTTTCTTTCTGCAAAATCAGGGCTTTGATCCAAAAACCTGTATACCAACTGGGGTTTCGGGAAACTGCTCACTTGCTGGTCACACATTACCGGAACCCATCCAGCCATTGGAGCCATATAAAGAACGGCTGCACATCATCAACGGTCTCCATGGACAACATACAAGTCCATCACATAGTGCATTTTTTGGTGCGCTTGGTGGGTATCGTGGCGGTGACGGCGTGGCACCCCGTGGATCAACGATTGATTATGAACTCAGCAAGACCCTGCCAGAAACACTTCTACCCCATCTTTGCATCGGCATGGATTCGCTGGAGAACATGAAGAACAAGCCAACCGTCGCTACTCTTTCGGCAAGCGGACCGGATCAGCCGATATTCATGTACTCGAACCCCAACCACCTCTACCAACTGTTATTTGGCGGTATATCAGACGGGGCAATACGCAAAGAATTTGAAGCACGATCCTACCTCTTAGATCAGATTCAAGATCAGGCAACACAAGGTGGTATGAACCTGCCGCGTGCTGAACAAACCCGCTATCAACAATTTGTGAACGGTTTCCAGAACCTAAACAGCCTTCGCCAGAAACTTGGGCAGGTATCCGATCATCTCCGCACCTTCGCGCCTCAGGTTGACGAACTGTATGCGACTCCGGAACACGAAACCGACTGGCACGACAGACTGCTGAACCTTGGTATTTCAGCGCTGGCATCTGGAATTACAAATACCCTGACCATCGGCTCCGGTCGTGGTGAGATCTTTGGTGCCTGGAAAGGTTTAGGCGTCGAGGAACAGGGACACAACCTTGGTCACATGGACCAACCGGACAATCCAATCTGGATCAAAATTCGCCAGTACAATTCACGGATGCTTGTCAAAATCATGAAAACGCTTGACGCGATCCCGGAAGGAAGCGGCTCAATGATGGACCACACCCTCATTGTCTACACCAGTAACAACGCAGACAAACAACATACAAATGGCGCAAACTGGCCTGTCATGCTCCTTGGTAACTTTGACGGTGCGTTCAAGACAGGCTGCTTTACACAGATTGAAGGAAAACGACCAATCAACTCGCTGTACACAACGCTCTTGCAAACGGCAGGTGGCCAGTGTGAACGTTTCAACATGTCCGACAGCATTGCCAAGACTTTTGATACCGGCAACGGTGTTCTCGGAGATATCTTGGCATGACGATCCGGGGAGCAAAGCTGACTTGTTCATCATCCAACAAGAATCAGTTACAACATGCTACTCGCTTTTGCATCTCGGCGCTCTGCATAATTTTCATGCTGCCATGTTTTGCATCCGATCGGTATGTTCCCGGCAGTGTTGTGCCCGAAGATTTTGAGTCATTCGCTGAGCCGTTTCTGAATGAGTATTGCCTTGATTGCCACAGCGGCAGTGAACCTGATGCAGGTCTGTCGCTCGATACTCTTGGTGCCACGAATGAAGCGAACGCAACAACGTGGAGGTCTATCTGGGCACAGGTTTCACTTCAAGAAATGCCACCCGAAGAAGCCGAGCAACCGCCAGTATCTGACCGCCTTCAATTCAGGGACTGGGTTGTGCACAACCTCGACGCAACCATGACGGAAAGCGGCGGCTTCCGGGCTCACCTTGATCCTGACAAGGGGAATTTCGTTGCACATGACCTTCTATTCGAAGATCTCCCAAAAGGCATTGAGCTTGTGCCGACATCGTCGCCGGCTCGACTCTGGCGAGTGACGCCACAAGAGCATCTCACTCGACTGAATGAACTTATCAACACAGAGCCTGCATATGACCCCAACAAACCGGGACTCCGGACGCAGGGTGACAGGGTTCCAACAAATCATGGCGGTGAACTGAAACTCTATTTTGGAACTGATCGCATTCTCCAATGGCAGGGAGGCACCGTTGCCTATGCAACGGCTGTGAAAAGCGTGCCGGCTGTCTTTTCAACCGCCCGTAAGTTTGGTCTTGAAAACTATCCAACCTTCTATTCTGTCAACAGTGCCGAATCGACCCAGATACTGAGCATTGCCGATGATATTCTACGTTACATGGCATTCGGTCCATTGAGTATCGCACGTCCCGAACAAATCACGGACACACCTGACGAATACTTCAAGTCTAAAGACTGCCCCGAAGGCGATATCCGCGGCTTGCTGACGAGTATCGTATACAGCACCAAAGTCGTCCGGCCTCTGACCCCCGTGATTGATGTCCTTGAACATCAATCTGCAACGGATGATCAGCTCTTGACTGCCATTGCCTTTCTTTTTGAAGCACTTACGTTTCGTCCACCACAACAATCTGAGACTGATCGCTATCTGGAAATTGTAAAGGAAACAATTACAAAACTTGGACACACAGATGGTGTTGTTCTTGGACTCTCAGCAATCTTTCTCGATCGTGACGCTTTGTTTCGTCCTGAACTTGTTCAGAATGGGTCCCCGGATGCCTACGGCCGTATCATGCTGCAGGACTGGGAACTTGGACTGGCAGTTAATCATGCACTTCGATACATCAAGCCCGATGCTGTACTGCGGGAACATGTCATTCGGGGAAACATGCGGACGCGGGAAGACGTGAGGCGGGAAGTCACCCGCATGCTCAACGATGAGCATATCCGTAAGCCTCGTGTTCTCCGTTTCTTCAAGGACTTCTTTGATTACGATCTCGCTGGCTACATCTGTAAAGACGATGATGCCCAAAGAGCAACCGGTGGCGTTACAGGAACGGCGCACTACCGAACAATGTTCGAGCAGGCTGCGAGCACCGATCGCTTAATCGAGCTTATTTTGGCCGAAGACAAGAACGTTCTCAAAGAACTTCTCACGACCCAAAGGGTTGTCGCAGGCGTTAACTCTTCCAATGACACACGCTACTTCGGCGAACGGCTTAGTCTAGAAAAAGAAAAACTGAGAAGCGTCGAATTGACGGCTGCCACCACGCAAGCAGCGAACAAAGGCACGAAGCAGGCCTTAACGCAGTTCCTCAAAGAACACACCGCTCTCACCGCCTATGAGGAAGAACAAGCAACGCGCGGTGAAGGAGAAAAAAAGAAGGCCAGGAAACCCAATGTTTCAAAGAAGGTAGCACCGCTGACGGCAGAGGAACGCAATGCGGCAATCGCAAAAATGAAAACACTCGTTCTTGAGGCCGATGAGCTCACCCAGAAGTCAGATGCACTCGCCACAAGATACCCTCACGAGCAAGAAGAAGCCGAACGCAAGAAAATCTATAGAGAGTTGCACACCATCAATGACCGTGCCTGCAAGGTAGAACTCCTGGCGAACGAATATCAAGATAAAGTAAAAAAACGCAGAAACCTAGACAACTCCAAGGTACAGCCCGCGTCTCTTACCGGTGAAACTATTTACGCCCGCGTTAGCCGCCGTTCTTTCGGCAATGGCTCCCTGAAACCAAATCGTGTCTTGGCCTCCGCGCCTGAAGGACAGCGAATGGGTATCCTCACACACCCGAGTTGGCTCGTTTCTCATTCCGATGCCATGGACAATCACGCGATCCGGCGAGGTCGGTGGATTCAGGAGCGACTTCTCGGCGGTGGTCTTCCTGACGTGCCGATCACTGTTGATGCCATGCTGCCAGATGAACCTACGAGAACCTTGCGCGAGAGAATGGAAGTGACAAAGCAA
>DONH01000175.1:531-761 GCA_003509235.1 Planctomycetaceae bacterium | reverse complement strand
GAGAGAATGGAAGTGACAAAGCAAGACTATTGCTGGACATGCCACCAGAAAATGGACCCGCTTGGCCTTCCGTTCGAAATGTATAACCATTCAGGGTTATACCGAACGACGGAACTCGACAAGCCAGTTGTGACAGTGGGTGCAATCATTGATTCTGGTGATGAAACACTCGATGGTCCAGTCGAAAATGCAATGGATATGATTGAACGGATTGCATCAAGCGAACGCGC
>DONH01000175.1:0-209 GCA_003509235.1 Planctomycetaceae bacterium | reverse complement strand
GAGCAGGTGTTTGTGCGACATGCATTTCGATTCTGGATGGGACGAAATGAAACACTCCATGACCGCGTCGTTCTTCAGGATGCACACAAGGCATACAGGCAGAGTGGGGGCAGCATGAAGGCTCTTCTCACGTCACTTCTTACATCAGATGCATTTCTTTACCGGAAACCAGAACGAAACCCGTCACCCTGATAGAAAGCCGCTTGTAT
>DONH01000415.1 GCA_003509235.1 Planctomycetaceae bacterium | reverse complement strand
TTTGCTAGATAATAAAGTCCGCTTTTAAAGTCTCCAACCTCGCCGCTCGTGCTTCGGCTGCCTTCAGGAAACACGATAAGCGATTTTGTGCTTCCCGCCTGACGTAACATAAGATCAACTGGGCTCTGATGAACTTTAATATCCGTTCGATCAATCAAAATCGCATTGAACACTTCTTCAGCCAACCATCTCCTCAAAGCACCCCGAGACCAATAATCTTTAGCCGCTACAGGACGGGTTATTTCCCGAATTCGTCGCGGCAGTGACGCCCAGATCAAAAGCGCATCAAGATGGCTTGTGTGATTTGCGAAGTATACCCTCTGACATGTATCCGGCTGACTTGCAATCCAACGGATACTCGCGCCCGCCAACAATCGCGCCAAACCGGCTAAACCAAGACCGGTTATTTTACATAATGTCGACCGACTAGCGGATTGGTCGAGCGGTGGTGTTGGCATATCAGCTGGGGCAAGCATAGAGGAGTGATTGATTTCAAGGAACGAGATAATGCAAAAGAACTATCACAGCCGCACAAATGGATTATGTTTTTTCTCATGACCAATCGTTGTCGGCTCACCATGACCGGGCAAAACAATTGCAGAGTCCGGAAGTCTGTAAAGTTTATTCAGGATTCCTGCTGCAAGTGCTGAGAAATCACCATCATGGAAATCCGTTCGACCAACTCCTTCATGAAACAATACATCACCAGCAAGTACTAGGATTGGGTCACTTGTAAACCAGAAAACGATATGACCGACAGAATGACCAGGAATCTCAGCAACGGTCGCACAAAATTCACCCACTCGTAAATCTTCACCCTCACGTAAGAGGGTATCTGCTGGTGGACTCTTTACATCAATGCCATATCCTGCTGAAAGATTTAAAACTGGGTCGGTAAGTTTTTCAGTATCACCGTGACCTATTAAAACAGGAACCGCAGGCCACCGTTGTTTCAGAGAAGAAACGCCTGCGATATGATCAGAATGACCGTGCGTTAGCACAATTGCCGTCGGATTTAGTTTTTGCTCGTCAACTACTTCGATGACTGTCTCGGGCTCAAAGCCTGGATCTACAATAAGACATTCCGAAAACCCTGCTTGCGCGAGAATGTATGTGTTCTCGTAAAAAGGACGAGAAACAACCCGGTACACCTCAAACGGTGATGCAGTAATCAATGGGTCACGAGATTGCATGTCAAAGTAGCGAGCAGGGAGAGGGTACGGCAAACACCACCGGCTCAATGATACGCGAAATCTTGGAAGTCCGATAAAAACATCTCAAAACAGGTGTTTTTTGCCATTTCCCACACCACAATGGATCGCTAACTTCTCCGTATAGGTTACGAATCGTAATTTTGCAGCTTACAGGAGTTTGTCGGATCATTCTGTTTGTACGAATCAGCCATAGAAAAACGATCCATCGAATGAAGTGCCTGCCCGCGTTGCGATACCATAAAAGGTTTTTTAAATCATATTTTGTCACTCTCAAGTGACAGGTCGGCATGAGGAAATTCTTCGACCAACCCAGATAAGAGGAGCAAGCCATGAGCAGATCAGGGATGACTGCGATCAAAGCAACCACAATCAAACACTTTTCACTCAGCCACAAAACTTTTTGTGGCGTGTGTACATGGACGCTTCTTTGCAGTGTTCTCCTGGGTAGCCTCAAGGCCGAAGAGACTCCAGGAAGTCAGCTCGGCCTAATACCAAACGGTGACACGGCACAAGGTAACATTGGTGCCGGCGAGGCAGCATCCAATACAAGTCTAGGCGAGCACCCTTTAGAACCTGCTCTAGCTCTCGCTGCCAAAGGCCTCGAAAACCTTCGCAGTAACATAAAAGATTATTCATGCACTGTTGTAAAACGAGAGCGAATTGGTGGTGAACTTCAGCCACATGAATACATGTTCACAAAAATTCGGCATGAGCCCTTCAGTGTTTACCTCTATTTTCTCGCACCAGAAGCAGTCAAAGGACAAGAGGTCATTTATTCTGATGGCAAGAATGATGGAAACATGTTGGCTCATGCGGGCAGTGGTGTCCGTGCAATGGTTGGCACAGTTTCTCTAAAACCACAAAGTATGCTGGCAATGCAAGGGAACAGATACCCAATTACAGAAATTGGCGTCGAGAATCTTGCAGAGCGACTCGTCGAGGTTGCTCAACATGACAAGCAATTTGGTGAGTGTGACGTCAACTTTTTCCCTGAAGCTAAAGTGAATGGAAGAGTCTGCACCTGCATTCAGGTTGTCCACCCAGTACCTCGGCGAAATTTCCGTTTCCACCTTGCTCGGGTATACATGGACGATGAATACCTTATTCCTATTCGCTACGAAGCCTACGACTGGCCTAAGGAGCAGGGTGGCCAGCCAATTCTCATGGAAGAATACACCTATATGAATGTCAAAGTGAACAATGGATTCACGGATGCCGACTTTGATCCCACCAACTCGGCGTACAAATTCAATTCAGGCGGCTAAGGGGCAGAAGATTAGGGATCGAATCCCTCCCCCTTGCCTAAATCAAAGTGTGTAATCGTTGATGATTCATGCATGCTGTCAATGACTCGTGTTGATGACGAAATACTTACGCTGCGCATTGCTCCATACTGCACAGTCGGCTGATCTGCAGCCGGTGAGTACGACTCGATACATGCATGTAATTGAAGCATTCGCCCAAGTCCTGCCCCTAAACTAAAAAACAAAAGCATAAACCCAGGCCAAGCTGGCTCCCGATAGATGATCCAGCCAACGGCGAGAACGCCCGTGATAGCTGGCCACCAACGATGAGCGAGTGCCAGCATTACATCAGCGTTTTTTGTAACCCCCCAACAGCCCAACGCTCCAAGGACTAAAACCAGCAGCGTTACAACGGCACGTTCAGTCCTTGCAAGGGGTGGGTTTGCAAATCGAATTGTTACCGCTCCACGAGCTGTTTGTGGCTTTATAATCAGCTTTTCCCAGCGACTTTTCGCGAGAAATGCGGAGTTGAACTGTCTTGTGATTGCACTGATGCCTGGCGTACTTGTCGCACTGCTCACCCAAGCTTCGAGTGGTGGAATACCGTATTGCTTTCGTCGGCTCAAACGAAAATCATGCAATCGTGTTCCCACTCCCTCGGGTAGTGCAGGCGAAATTGTCGTAATAAGATCATTAATTTCTGTTTGTACATTTATTCTTATCTCACGCGATTCATTATCATTCAGCACGTTTCCTGGCCCAGCAAAACGTATCGATCGGCTCACCGGATGATTGATTGTCCATAAAACATGCTCAACAGGCATTCCGACGACGCTGGGCAAAGCCAGAGACACCGGCTCGCCTTGCATCGTCGTGGCCTCGAATTCTCCGACAAATACAAAAACCAGTTCATGGGGCCAGGAACCCGACTGAATGGGAACAGTCCATACTTCCGATAGGCTGTCACGACGAGGTGTTTTCGGTTTCACCTGCTGTCCGTCCAGCAACATTTCATAGACTCGGAATCCTGCGGGCACTCGAAGCTGCACTTCAGCTGCCTTTATTGGTAATTCGATACAACAAACTCCTGAGATTCGACCACGCTCATCGACCATAACTTCAATGTCAATGAGAGGTACCGAGAGGGGAGAATCTACTATGACGCTCGAATCAACTTCTGCACTGGGAGATACCAAGCTTGAACGTTCAACCTGTTTGCGTCCCGGCTGCACCTCACTTTGATATGACCAGATCGCACCGTTTGATGGCAATTCAACACGCCACACATTACTCTGACTATCCTCAGTAACTCGCATTCCTGGCTGACCACGGCTATCAAGCTCACTTTCTTGCGTCGCACCTGATCCTGTAATGTGCTGATCAGCAAGGATCATGATATTGACTCGCTGAGTAGTACCTCGCCAAATCACTGAGTAGGGGAAGTCAGAAGTGGAAGCCGACTTCACTAGAGGCAAAACCCCTTTTTTCGGCAAACGTTCATTGCTGCTTGCCTGAACCTGT
>DONH01000230.1 GCA_003509235.1 Planctomycetaceae bacterium | reverse complement strand
CGCTTCTCAATAAATATTTTCATCCGTTCCAAAGCAATTGGAGCATTGCACAGTCATGCCGGCATTTTGTGGAATTTCGCCAGCTGAACCTCACTGATACATGGCCAATCATGATGCCGTATGACATTGTTTTCCTCCGCAATGTCCTGCTGTATTTTGACACCAAGACCCGAGGCGAGGTACTCGAAAAAATGGCTCGTGCTATCCGCCCAGATGGTGCACTTTTTCTTGGTGGCGCAGAGACCATGCTTGGCTTGAATACTGGCTACAAACGGCTCACAGGCAATGGGTGTAGTTATTACAGGCCTGAATAGTCATGAAGATGGCCCTCGCCATTCAAATCCAAGAATCGAGACATCATCCAATGGACCGTTTGGTTCACACCAGGCTTGAATACTCTCAAGAAGTTCTCCCACGCCAGCATTGAGATCGCGAGAACGATTCAGGGTAATGACTTCCTTTAATGAGTCATCTCCAAACTGTTCGAGATCCTTATCCATTGCCTCGGTAACTCCGTCAGAGTAAAGATAAACCCGTTCTCCTTTTTGCAACTGAATCGTCTTTTCTTCATATTCAGCCTCAGGGAAAAAACCAACAGGAAGACTATGCAGTGTTTCAAATACAGCTTCACCTGCAGTTGAGACATGAAGCAATGGTGGATGTCCACTCGCGGTGTACCGCATCTCTCCTGTTTTAGAATTCACGACGCAGTAGATAAAGGTGAAATAGAGTTCGGAAAAATCTTGTGACTGAAATTGCTGATTGAGTTCAGTGGCTACCTCTACCGGCGAAACGACCTCCGTTGACCCATCTTCACGAAGACGCACCAAGACAGAACTGTCTGATGCCTTTGGTGTCAGAAATCTCCCAACTGTCACCGAAAGCAGTGACGAAGGTACTCCATGACCACTCACATCAACAACAAATAAGCCGATGTGGTCTTCATCAAGTTGAAAAACATTGAGGAAGTCACCTGCTAAACCATGACAAGGGACATATCGCCAGGCAACATCTCCACAGTCAAATTGAAGCGTTTCTTCTGCAGGCAAGAGTGCTCGTTGCACGCGTGCTGCTGCCTCAAGGTCTCTCGTCATCTGATCATTAGCGCTTGCAATTTTTTGATTGAGGTCTCTAAGGTCCTGATTATTCTGTTCTAGCTGGTCTTTGGCTGTTGCTAGATCCTGATTGGCCTGAATCAACTCTTGATTTTTCGCAACTGCGTTTTCAAAAGTAGATACGAGCAAATTCAGAACCTGCTGGCGGCCGGCATTGACTTTGAATGTTTGACCAGCAATTGCTACATCTATTGTCTGGTCTACACCTTCATCAACTGCAAGTGGTGTTTCGAGCAATGAATGAATTCGTCCAATCAAATATTCAGGTTCATAAGGTTTGGTGACATAGTTATCAGCTCCCGCATCAAGACCTTTGATAATGTCGAGTGGATCAGACAGCGTCGACAGGAGTACAAAGGGAATCTTTCGTAATTCGTAGTCTTGTTTTACTGCCTTGCAAAACTCATATCCCGTCATCGTTGGCATTTCGATATCCGAGACAATAATTGCCGGAGCCTGCTCGCGGACAAGATCTAGCGCAGCTTGGCCATCTGCGCCCCACCGAACACGATGACCGGCCTCAGTAAGTCGCCGCTCAAGAATTTTTGCTTGAATGCGGCTATCCTCAGCAATCACGATATCAACACCTTGAGTTGATGACATAAAAAGTCTTTCTTATCACTCTCCGCTGTACTGCATGCGTGAGTGAGTGGAGTTCATGAAAATTGTTAGTTGCAGTTTGTAGTCTGATTCGACCAGGTCGATCACAATACATCGAAGAACATGCGCATGAGTAAGGTTTTATTTATTGAGGCGACTGATTCCATAAATAACATCTGGCTCGATTCGAAATAATTGATCGAGCCTTGTTATCTGAAACACCTTCTGAACAGATGGTCGCACACCACACAGAGCAAAACGTCCATTTCGTTCCGCAAGTTCACGATAGAGCCTCACCAGCACGCTCAGCATGCCACTCGACATCAATTCTACTTGATGCAAATCAAGTAGAACTTTTTTGTACTTGCTATCTTGAAGGATGATTTCTAATTCGCTTGAGAGTGCTTCAATCACAAGGCCTTCAGAAATTCTTGGTTCCTGAATCTCAAGAATAAGGACATCTCCTTCGTTCTGCATTGTAATACGTGATTCGTTTGACATTAGAGCCTCATTGTAAGGTGATCGGCCAGTCAGATTTCAATTCACTGCTCTACTTACTACGCAGTGCATTCCCGGTTCCAAGCCCGCCCCGCACTGTGAGAAAGCTATCAAAATTGCTTCCGATTTTGATGATTTTAGGGAAAAAAACGATTTTTTCGAAGATACTGATTCATTCAGCCGATACCGACAGTATAGGGTTTTTTCTTAGGGGGGATTTGTTGTGGGTACACCGCGGCCGAAAGGGTTCTGGGTCAGATTCTGCGTAGTGGCGTTCTGTCATTTGACACTCTGTCACCCGGTATTTTCAGCTCAAAATAATGAGAAAAACAAGCCCACTCTGGCCAAAGAGAACGCCGCTGATGATTCTTCAAAGGATGAAAGTCGTGAGGCTGGTCCGACGCTGCCAAGTCCAGTGAAATCCAAGCGTTCCAAAAAGAAGACAGCGTCATATGCGGAAGCATCTCCAGATGCAGCACAAGAATCGCCTTCTCATCGCACTGATTCTCGACGCACTGACCAATTCACCACCGATGATGAGACACCTCAGTTTGTGGATGAGATTCCCCTTGTTACTGAGAATATTCTACTTGCACCAGAGCCGTACGAGCCAACGTGTAAAAGTGGGGGTCGATGTAACAAGCAATGCAGACACTGCTGCCAATGCGACTGTTCTCGTTGTAGCTGCGATTACGACACATATTTTCTGATCGATTTTATTTTCTTCAAGCGGAATAATGCAACCAATAACGCGACACTTGCTGAAGCTGCTGGCACTCCTGTGCTTACGACACGC
>DONH01000252.1 GCA_003509235.1 Planctomycetaceae bacterium | reverse complement strand
GTGCCGAGGTAGCTGAAATTACCGATGGCAACCGTAAGTTTTTCGCTTCCTGTTGTCTGGTTTCGTTCTGTTCCTAAAGGGATGACAATATTTTCTCGGCACCATTGCAGCGAAAAATGTTGATCGATCAGTTGACGGATTTGTCCTGAGGATGTATTCATTATTGGCATCCAGGATAATCTTTTCCCCAGGATTTATAGCAATACCAGGGCTTTTGTACATTGTCCTTTGGTGGGGGTTCTTCTTTTTTGCCGCATTTGTTGTCGTAGCTATCTTTGTCGCCAAGTATTTCCTTGTCGCAGATCCAGAAATCTCCACACCCTTCAGCACCTGTTTCTTGTGTTTTGAAGGCTCCATTCTTGTTTTCTTGAGCTTTTTTGAATTTTTCGTTTTTGCATGAGCATTCTTTGTACTCTCTTTCAGAATCTTTGATTGTGTTTTCGCAGAAGTAGTAGGTCTGGTTGCCGCACCCTTGAACCGTTCTTTTGCCAGAGGTCTTCTTTGCTACTTCAAGGTTGTCGCTGCAGATTCGTTTGTCAAATTCTTCCTTGCTTCCAAGATCAATACCCTTGTAGAACCAAAATTCTTGTTCGCCGCATTCTTTTAGTTTTTGGGGTAAGTTTTGAGGGCTGTTCGTGTATTTGGCTTTCTTCTTGTTAGCGACCCATTCTGTGCAGGCTTGGCCGTACTTTTCCTCTAGTGCTCGGCTGTAGTCTTCCCTCGTAAAACCTACAAACTTTCCGTCGAGTCCCCAGACTTCTCTGTTGCAACCTTGTGTTGTGCAGGTGTCACTGATGAACGATGTCTCCGTGCAGTCGCTCGTTGGCTTGGCTGGGCAGCCTTCATCTGCTCTTGGGTTCCATCGAGTAAACATCGGTGGTTGCGTTCCGCCTGATAGCCAATTCGTGTAGCTTGTTTCGCATTTATTTTTTTCTGCTTTGATCTTTGTTTTCCACTCAGCCAATTTCTTCAAGCACTCGCCCTGTTTGCAATTCACGCCCGCCCAGCGTTCGCAGGAGCTAATGCTTTTCTCGTCGGTGGATGTGGGATTTGCGAACTTGCTTAACGATCCATCAATCACTGAGAATCCGATCGGGAAGCGAATGTCGTCATCTTCATCCTTCGGTATGAGTTGAAAGTAGGAGCATTTATCTGCTTTGTCTGCCTTGTTGATTTTGAAACCAATTGAGTCAATTCGCTTGTCGGAAATAATTTCTTCGTCAATCAAGTCTTTGTCATCCTTGTTGACCCTGTTCTTTTGCAGGCAGTCGGCAGCGGCGCTGTTGAGGAGTGCTTTTGCTTCGTCGATGTTGGCGAATTTGATCTGGCCAACAATTCCACCCTTGCCATTGAGCCCGACAGTGGCAATGGTTGTTAATGCTGAAATGACCGCAAGGGCGGCCACAAGTTCCAATAAAGAAAAGGCACCATCAGCGTTTCTCAGCGCCGATGGTGCTCCGATAGGCCTATTTATAAAATAGATTTTTCTAAGAGATTTTTGCATCTCTTGGTGTCACCACACGCCCGCGCCGCTAGCAAAGTCCTTGCATCCAACTGCAGCAGCTGCAGCAGCAGTTGGGCTGCCTGTCATGGAGCATGTTTTCGCGCCGGTCCCAATGTTGTAAACGAATGTTGGTAAGACGGCCGTATCTGTTGCCACTGCTTCAAAGAAGCCTGTTTCAAGGCAGGCAGTTGTGTTTGTGGTGCCAGCGGCCGTTTTTGACCAAAAATCTGAATAGCCGTCCAGAGAGACTGAGGCAAATGTTGGGGACGATTCGCCGTTCGCGTACTTAACAGCGCAATCTTTTACAACGGTCGCAATCGTGTTGGTCGCTGCAGAAGCCCGTGCTTTTTTGTTGATGCTTGTGAATGAGGGGATTGCAATTGCTGAAAGAATGGCCAGCACAGCAACAACAACGACCAGCTCAATCAGTGAGAAGCCCTTGTTGCCAGGCTTGCGGCTGAGAACGCGTTGCGTTTTTGGGTTGCGCAGGTAGGCCTGGAGAAGGCTCATGGTTCGTTCAAGACTTCCTTCATTTTCCTTAGTCCGTCTTTGGCTGTCAACGCCACCACTGGCTGCAGTTAGCCCCCAAGCAGTTTCTGCAAGCCGAGAGCACCCAGCCCCACGAAGCCCAGGCTCAGGTCAAATTTGGTCATCACTCACGGCAAAGCATTCAGATCTTGATCGAGGGATGTTGCCAGATTGAGAGCAATCTCAAAGATTGACCCATGCGCATCTCCACCGCCTCCCTCGCCTTGGCAGCCGCCTTGGCGGCGCCGCTGATCACGATGGTTTCTTCTCCCGCAGCGGAGCGTGATCTCTCCCCGGAGCAGAGCCAGGCTCTGTTTCAGGCCCGTAAGACCTGGTCGAAAGACAACTACCAGCGTCGCCTGGAGCTGCTGCAGAGCCAGCAGCGCTGCATCGATGCAGCAGCATCCGCGGATGCGTTGAAGACGTGCCGTCAGGCAATGAAAAAAGCCCGGAAGTCCCTTAAGCAGGACCACCGGGCGTACATGAACAAGGTTCGGAATCAA
>DONH01000088.1 GCA_003509235.1 Planctomycetaceae bacterium | reverse complement strand
GGATGGGCTTGACGGAGGCCAACAAGACATATTTTTTAATAGTTTTCTAGATAACCTAGAAATGGAAAACGAAGACAAAACAGTCTACGACGAGGGCCGGGAATTTGCCGAAGATGCTCTGTCCCAATGCGAGGCTTTTGAATCAGACAGTGATAGGGAGGAATTTCTTGCAGATATGTTTGCAAGTTTGAAATCATTGGTAGTGGCTGGCGCTAAGGAAATCTCTGAAGACTCTGACGGCTAATCACACGTACACACAGAAGAAGCGTTCTGTGGGACATGAAAGGTATGCAATAAGTAAGCGGTACATTCACATGAATCATGCCGCCACTGTTTCCCGGTGCAAACAGAAACCATTTATTCAGGTTTGGACAATAAACCAAATTTCCCCCTTGTTAAATACGTAGCGTCTCCAGAGTCTTGTACTGTCAGCCTTAAAGTAACCTCTTAGCCGACTGCTGTCGCAGTATATTTACGCTTCCGTCTGCACCATTGTCTTGCCGGACTGGACATAAGGCAGACTAGGTTTCGGGAATTGGATGGTTCCTGTGCTTGGGCAGACGTCAGTCTCGACATCAATCGTTGTTGGAGTATTCGCTTTCCCCTGAGGCGATGGATGTCATTACGCTGCACTCGCCCAAGAGTATCTTTTCGGGTAAAGCATTTTGAGCTGCGCGTGCCTCAGCCTCCTAACATAATTCTCACACCAGCATGAATTTCATTTTTTATGGGCCTTTCCACCATGAAACACCGTAACAACAATTTGAACCAAATAATTCTCACAATGTTCAATAGACAATATTTCAACGCGTTGTTTACACTTCTCGCCATGAGAAAGCGTACACTTATGAATGAGTCGGTAGCGGAGACGGGTGGCGTCTTTGAAGACCTCGATGCCATACGAGCTCTACAAGCTACTGGGTCCAACCCCGACATTTATTTCATCGACGACAACTCGATTGAAGACACTGCAGCAAACCACGAACTTGGTAATGTGTCGTCTGAGACTCAAAAGTCGTAACAACCCTGCCAATTCGTTTTCTTGCGGTCATCCCTACTCAATTTGCGGAAGGCACGCTTGATAGTTCACGTCAACAGAAACCTTTTCACCCTCAGGGTGTTACTCTGTCCACCCAGATTTCATCTGGGTGTCAGGCGGTCAAGTGAACTCTGAAATGCCTACAGTGGTTCCTTATGGAATATCAAGACGTACGTTGCTACTGAAATGATAACGACCGGAATGACGAGGCCAGACCAGAAATAAAGAGACGTCAGTCGATATCGTTTCAACGCCGCACGCGCTTTACTGTGCGACTTTAATTCACGCAGGGTGATCCACCACAACACACCAAAAAAAGTAACAACGCAGCCTGCTGAGAGTGTTACGCACATGACGGATGTATTGAACGCTATCCAGTTATTGGAAGCGGCTGTCGTTGCCGATGCGCCAGCAAGCAGCCCAATGCCAAAAATAACAACACTGAATCGGACCAACCAGTGGCGTTCAGGTGCATGAAAATAGTCACCACTATCAAGTTCTTCGGTCTTTGGCCCATTGTTTTGATGTGGTGATTCGGCCGACAAATCAAAGTCGTGGTGAGTTTCTGTCATTTCTGATTCCCCATCGGGTCTGAGTTTTCGCAAGCCCCAGCGTAAGAATTTCAAAGAAAATATGCGAGGCCTCATTCATCGTCTCCTGACAAATTGCACTAAATGTCCCAACAACTTCCATGGATCACCTTTGTGGCAATTTGGCAGAGAAAAAGATTTGTATCGATTCGTCAGAAAATACGTGCAGTTCTGGAAGCACTTCCGTTTTTTTCGAACCTAGACACTTGGAACTGCGTACAAATCCATGGAGAGTAGAGAACCCAAAATGAGGCAAGATTATGAGTGCCGTGCCACTGACGGACAGTCTTTCAGATATCGCTGAAAGAAAAAAGAGGATGCTCGATCTTCTAAAAAAAATCGGGCTGTCGGGGGTGTATGCCTGTGTGGTCTTTGCACTATCGGCAGCGGCGTTTCTGGGGAGTAGTTACTATCTAAGCCACTTGGCGTCTGACATAGCAGCATCCCAATCAATAGCCACTAACTTCGCTACTGATTAACGCGCTCACTAAGCATACGGGTCAATGAGAGCTTAGGTGCTCAATGGACGCAAATTCGACGAACATTTGCAACAGATATAGGATAGGCAAAACGCATTCAAACCTTTCTTATTTTAGAAACACGAACGCGTAACAACACCATGCGGGGATAGTAAACCTGGCAGTGGAGTCAGCCGATTCTTTCAAATGGAGCAACAACCAACAAAAAGTTACATCCATGAAACGCTCATCTAGAGGTCCTCATATTCAGTCGAGAGCAGTCGCATCTTTTCAACTCCAAAAACTTTTAAAAACTTGACACGATCATTGGTGGTGACCGGCACCGCATCAATATCATCCAGAAGAGTATGGAGTCGTCGTGCCAGAGGCAGTGGCACCCCTATGACTTCTGCTACTTCCTCAAGGGGATAACCGTACTCTATGGTGTAGAGCCGAACACTCTCTGAAACTTCGATAAGATGCTTTAGTCGTAGATCATCGAAATCTAGTTGTATTTTTTGTGTCTCCAACTTGGATCGGAAACCAGCGACTTTTCCTTTAAGATCTCTCTGCCATGTGGGTTCCATAACGCTGATCCTTTGTGTTTTCATTCCCCGGCGCCGTACAAATATGCTTAGAAAGAGGATGTGGACTCGTAATACCCTCTCGAATACATCACTCCCCCTTAAAGCCAAATTTTTTGATTGTGGCTGAAAATTAAAACCTGCACCACCAAAGACAGTTTTTACGATAACTCCAAACACAAATTCATCGTCTTCTCTTCTACGCACCAACAGCCAACTTCGTTCACCAAATCCCTTCAATTATCTCAACAGTTGCCAAGCCGGACATCCAATCCAGTACTTTCCACCCGGCAAGTCTCATAGTGAATCACTCGACAGATGCACAAACTAGGTGCCGGATTATTCCCGATAGCAAACTAGCGCTAGCAGACCCCGGACTTTCTTTAGCGTAGTAACGATTGAAGCATCGTTCCAATTCTGTAGCACACCGATCCGTTCCTGTTAAAACGCACCTTTTATCAGGTAGTTCTTCATTATTTGCTCATTCAAAAACCTGCTCAAACCACAAAAACTGGCAGCTTATTCGCTAACCGTCTGCTTGAGTTTTTCACAGCATGTGTCATGCTTTGGATCACCCGGCATGTTATCGCATGAATCTCCTCATTTATGATCTACCCAATCAATTGAAAAAACCCGAAGCGAACAAGACTTTCGAGACGTGCCTTTTCTTCAAACACCTGGAGACAGTCCATGAGGATTTCAAACAAAAGAATTCGTTCAGTGCTGTGGTGTGGTCTCTTGATCAGCATTACTAAGACCACGGTTGGGCACGCACAGGTAGTCAAACGACTTCTTGACAAGGGAGAACTGATCAGTAAGACCGTAGAAGATGTTGCGCAGACAAAAGCGGAAGCGACTGAAAAT
>DONH01000047.1:1292-6011 GCA_003509235.1 Planctomycetaceae bacterium | reverse complement strand
GTCTTCACCCATGC
Source organism: Planctomycetaceae bacterium (assembly GCA_003509235.1). Taxonomy (GTDB): domain Bacteria; phylum Planctomycetota; class Planctomycetia; order Pirellulales; family UBA1268; genus UBA1268. The sequence goes on along the minus strand of DONH01000047.1, from coordinate 5,997 downwards.
GACTGGCATCATTGGATCATTTTTAGAAATGTTCTTCTTTTCATTTTTTTGTACGCCTTCCAATGGCTTCGAATTGGGATCCATATCTTCCAAGACCTGACCGAGCACCAGCGGCATACTGTCTCCTGGCAGTGGCAAACGAACACCGTAGACATCCGTCGGCCCCCAGATGTCACCATTCTCGATACCGCGAACTACCGGATGCCCCTTTGCCTCAGGAGCAATGATACCCCGCGTGCTTTCATGCTTATGATGACCATGATGACTGATCCATGTCTCTCCCAGGACCGCCCGACCAAATCCTTGAGTCCATTCCTGCTTATCACCATTATAATTAAAGCTGTAATGAGCATAGGGGCTGTCTTTTGGCACCTTGAAGGCATGCGTTGCAGTCCGCATACCAATAACTGGCCGGCCACTTCGCAAATAGTCATCGATTTCTTTCATCTGCTCGTCGGGTAGATTTCGAAAGCGTGTTGCAATCACCATTAAGTCTGCATTTCCAAGAGCCTTGAGGCCGGGAATATTCCCTTGTTCATTTGGAGCAATTTCGCCCGACTCTTCATCGATCGCATACAAAACGATGCAATCAAAACCATGTCGTGTTGAAAGAATTTTCCCTAATTGAGAAAGCGCCTCTTCACTGCGGTACTCTTCATCACCACTTATCAGTACCACGCTTTTTCCATGCCCAGCACCCTCGCGCCCAGGGTACGTATTCCATGAATCCTCTCCTTGAACAACAGAGCAACAATGCACAACAGTGCCTATGAGACACAAATAGACAACTGAAACAAACTTGTGAATAGCCATTGCGGGAACTCCCCAGACGGTAACAACAAAAGAATGGAAAAACTCTAAAGAATATATTGCAAGAAAGCAATCAATACCGTATTGCAAGGCCAGCATCTGAGAAAAAATTTGCTGCTTCTTCCGTCAGCCCCCAACCTACACGAAGACCAATTTCAACATTTTCAGTAATCACCAAGTGGGTACCTGGGCTAAAAAAAGGACGACTCACATCTTCCGCTAGCCCTTGTGTAAATGTTCCAAAATACTCAGCGTGGACTTCCCAGTTATCTGTTAATGGAATACGCGCAACAACTGATGGCCCCCAGCGACTGAACCAGTTCTCTTCTCCCTCGGCGTATGCATAACGCATGGCTGTATCAATTCGCCACTTTGAGGGAAATTCCCAGCCACAAACTATGGTGGCAACAGGTTCTGTTCCAAATTCCTCCCCATACATAGGTGTTGTTGCTTCCATAATAAAACAACTCTGAGGAATCAAACCGTCTTGCTCAGTAGTTGCTAATTTAAAACCATACAGGAAATTCGATTCGTAGAGCGCGCCCCCGCCTATTGGCAGTTCTCCCGCCTCAACACTCGTCACGACATTGCCCTGTGAGCCAACGGAATAATTAACGCCGAGCCGCCACTCAAAAATATCATTAGCACCAATACGGCAGATATACTCAGGATAGTTATTCGTTGGATTACCATCGCGATTCTGAATATAGACATGAGACATCTCATTCAGAGCAAAGCCCGGACGAATTGTAAACGTTGACGGTGTAAACGCATCACGATCAGTATTCAGTTCACGAGGCTGCAGAGAAGCAGCATCACCAATACGAAAGAAAAGTATTGTCAACAAAAGGATACACAGGTGGAACGAAACCCTAAGTACTCTCACCAAAAGCTATCCGTTTTCATGGCCAGCCGAAAACTTCAATTACATACCCCGTGTTCTTCAAAGTGATCGTCAACTATTAGCGATCTTCACCTCTCTTTCATAAACACTTCTCCTATTTACCGGCAACCACCTGTCTTACCACATGACTACTCTTGGGAATTTAGCCGATTATTTCCGTATTTTCTCCCAAAATCATTCATGGGGGATCCTGCCGCGTGATCCATAATCACCCAGACTATAAACGTGCCTCGTGACCGACAGGGTCAGTCTTCTGATAAGCCGTCTTGGAGAACACGTTCGAGACTCCGGACTGCCAGTTTGCAGGACTGTGCCGGACATGCTACTGCGAGGTGACTTTCTGCACCGAGATCGATAAGAGTCACGCCAAGATCATTACCTGAAAAAAAGTTCTGCTGCTTAAATTCAACAGGGGCAAGGCGGCATGAAGAAATAACTGAATCAACACTAATTCTGAATTCTGGCAAGTCAGATGGCAGTTGACACGCACGAAGTTTGTCACCTATGCCAGTACCAATCGCCTTGAGAACTGCCTCCTTCGCAACCCAGCAATCAAGCACTTCCTCCGGCCTCAACTCATGAGACACTCCGATTCGCTTCTTCATTTCTATTCCTGAAAGAATCGTGGGCCCCATGAGGCGTGCCCACTTTTCGTCGTGTGTCGTCTTTCGCTTTTCCACATCAACACCAATCGTGCACTGACGCGAAAGAGCGATAACTGCTTCATCCATTGAATGGGCAACATTGAATTGGATACTGCTTTGATGAGGACCACTTAGATACGGCTTCCCAAAGTGCCCTGTAGTAAGTGAGACTTCCTGTGGTGGCACTCCAATCAAATAACCAAGCAACACCCTGAGACGGCCTCTGCTTACAACAGCTCTCCGTCTAACCTCAGGCACTCGCCGTAATGATCGCTCTTTCTCTTCTTCCGAAAGCAAATTAACCAGATAGTCATACTCATTGTCAGTAACGTGCAGTGACAAACAAGTAATTGTCACATTAGGGTTACTTGAACATGCCCCAGTTAATAACGATGGGCAACTGGACAAACGTTCTCTAGCCATCTTTTCCTACCTGTCGTGAAAATTATTTGGCCAAAAAATAAAACACTGCACTGAATCAACAACCGACTGGACTTAAACCGACAGGATTTGTTGGTTTCCTTCCACCACCAAACGGACTGACATGACGTTATCTGTCAGGAGCATATATCAACTGACAGGCTTACGTCACAACAAAGACATCAGCGGGATGCCCCACTTTGAGGCTCTCTCCATCAACACGACTAATTTTTTTCAGAAAGTGCAAGCACCTCGCTCGCACGTCTGCATCAGACTCTCTGCAATCACTTTGAGTGATAAAATCCAGTAGCTTTTCACCGTGAGGACAACCCTTCTCAAAACAACGAGTGACATCAACTTCTCCATGTATTCTGTGAGATGTAAACTCAACACCTTGCCTCACAAGATATTCCTCTAGGCGATTACTAAACCAGATGTCTTGTTCGGCATGGTGCGACCAGAAGCACTCTGAAAGCTGATTAAGGTGCTCATTGGGAGCATGTACAATTATTAACTTGCCACCTGGAGCCAGCAGTCTTCTTAGCTTTTCGAGTGTATCAGCCGGATCCTTGAAGTAATAAAGAGCGTGAGTCAACTGAATAACATCAAAAGGTTTGTTGATATTTAATGACTCAACTGTCTCTGTCTTAACCTCGAGTTTGACGTTTGCCAAAGCAAGCTTTTTGAAATTTTCACGAAAGCGATGACAGGCAACTGGGTTTGGATCGACCCCTGTATATTCAAAAAATCCAGCAGATGACGCGAGTGCCGATATTAGCTGATTGTCGAGTATCCCACTGCCGCATCCCACACTCAGGACCTTCAAGGCCCCTGACGAGCCTTCGTGTGTATCAATCAATCCCTTCAACGTATTGAGCACGAGTTGCTGCTGGCTGCTTGACCGCTCAAAGGTCTCATGAGTTACGTCGAAACGTTCGTCAGAGAGATGCCTAGACGCTGGTACCTTCTGCACAGCCACTTGCAATTGCTTCAATGCACACTCTACAGACTCTGAAAATTCGATAACTCTAGTACTCCTTGAACCAAAATCATAACTGACTCGTGCCACAGCAATTACTTACTACGACTCATGGACTATTTTGCCAAGTGTGCCCCACATATCATCATACCACCATAGCGAATGACTATGAATGAATTTTATGCGACCAGCCTTGATACAAATTACCCTGAAATCGCTGCTTTAACACGTTATTTTGTTCCCTTACTGCGACGAACAAACACAGCGATTATTCACCCACGGTAGGAACATTTTCAATAAAACAGAGAATAATCTAGCTCTTTTTCTCCGTTCTTTTTGTAGGGAAGTTAACGAATTCGCATCCTATCAACCGTGAGTTAGAAAAAAACTTTTCTCTTTTCGATAATCATACTATGAAAGGTTTAAGGCCATGAAACCCATTCTGTCTACCATCATGCATTATCTGAAGAAGATTTTCGTCTCTGATTACTCCGACCTCTGGAACAAGTAGTTGTTCTGGTTTTTGCTCGCGTTTTCTAGTCAGCCATGAGGACTTCCCTTAGATGGCATATTCTCAGAACAACGGCCGCAATATATGCTCCGACTGAACTCCGGGCTTTCTAAGGAAACAGAACATGCAGTCGGCCCATGAAAAATTAACAGCAAACACAAACGGCATCAGAGCGTAAGCTATACCTCGGTTGATGCCGACTGCGTGAGGGTAGGCGACAAAACTCTTCTAAAAGCAGCCTGCCTACCAGAAACGCCGACTGCTCTCTTTAGTACCATCGGACTCTGCTTGGAGCGTTGGCACGTTGGCAGTCAAAATTCATCAACTCTTTAATTTAATTGTACTTGGGACGACGGACCTGAAGCAGAAGAAGGCCGCCGGAGTAGACTCCGACGACCCTCATCAATTGAAGTACGCCCGACAGGATTCGAACCTGT
>DONH01000047.1:576-943 GCA_003509235.1 Planctomycetaceae bacterium | reverse complement strand
TATCCAACTGAGCTACGGGCGCGAACATACCCGATGGTAAGTCTACCATCTCTGGCCCGACATCTTCCTTTACAATTCAAGCATGAATTGCCCGTCCATCAACTGCTAAAGCGGCTTCTTTTAATGCCTCCGGTAATGTTGGATGAGCATGACAAACTCGGGCAATATCCTCTGAAGAGGCACCGAAATTCATAGCCGCAGCAGCCTCACCGATGAGATCACCAGCAGCGGGGCCAATAATATGAACACCGAGTACTGCATCGGTTTTGGTATCCGCCAACAACTTTACCTTACCTGTGATATCGTTGATGGTCCGCGCTCTACCATTCGCTCGAAATGGAAAAACACCCTTCTTGTAAATCACCCC
>DONH01000047.1:0-248 GCA_003509235.1 Planctomycetaceae bacterium | reverse complement strand
TCAGATTTCAGTTGCTCTTCAGTTCGTCCAACAGTGGCAATCTCAGGGTGTGTGAAAACGACAGCTGGTACAAGACCATAATTTACATGGCACCACCCTGATTGCATCGCCTCAACACACGCGACGCCATCTTCTTCCGCTTTATGCGCAAGCATGGGACCAGGAACACAGTCTCCTATCGCATATACACCAGGAGCTGCGGTCCGATACTGACTATCGATCTGGATCCACCCTCGCTCATCCGTAGA
>DONH01000060.1 GCA_003509235.1 Planctomycetaceae bacterium | reverse complement strand
GGTGTCGAACACTTGTCCAACTATCCATGGTGCCGGGCTGCCTGAACTGACCGATACGGATTGTTCCTAGATACGGAAGCTTTGACTGCTCACCCCAGACATCAAGAAAGCTTGGTTTCCCTGATTGACCGAAATCCATTTCAATACTAAATGCATTTGTTTCTGTAACTTTTCCAATTGCCTGAAGACGAGCTCTTCGGAAACCAACACCGTTTAGCATGTCTCCAAAATAAGCACGTGCGAGGGTATTCTGACTGTAGATTCCACTATCGAGTTGAAAGAAACCACTGAGTCGCACAATTGGCAAGCTCTCCCCAGCACCCTCAAGAGCATCAAGTCGAGTCATGAGATTACCGACCTGATTGGGGTCCAGTACGGTATCGTTCGGATCATCGGCTCCACCAAATTGTTGACCCGCACCACGTTGAATATTTCCAGGTTGATCTGGTGCAAGAATCGTCTGGCTGTCGCTTGGTTCCACCAGACTCTCTGGTTCACTCGTTTCCTGAGGAAGTGGTGCTGGTATTTCCTCAGGCTGAAGTTGAACAGATTCGAATTGTGTTTCCCGAATGATACTTACCGGGAACTGATCGTCTGGTGGGAAGGCAAATGTGCTGAACGAAGAAAAAGAGAACAGAAGGATCGCGCACACCGTTCCACAGAGTTTTGTGAAAAGACGTTCTCTCTTTCCCGGTCGGATCACGACTGGGCCTCCATGAGTAGCGATCAAGGCAGCCCGCATTAGTGCACTGCCTAAAGAATGATATTTATGCTTTTTTTATCGGCATAAACGTTAAATCCTCGCTACTTTGTCAGCCGTAGTCTGATCTTTGTCTGATTGAAAAGGGAGAACCTGGAGATGTTCGATAGCTTCGCGGCATTCAGGCCGAGCTCAACAAAAGCAAACAGCTTCCCCAGATCACCCATTTCGACGAGTTGATCTGCGGAAGCTATTTTTATAACGCTGTCGAGTGAGATCCTGATCGAGGGCGTGTTATCGCACTCGCACAGACCTCGAAACACGACCAAAATTATCTACAAGGATAAGGTCTGTTTGAGAAATTGAACGAACAGCAGGTGTGAGTGTCTGATTCGTTAGACCCACTCGTGATGAGGCTGTAACATGAGTAATCAGTCGACCATTCGATATCATCCATGTACCACTGGAAATCGGAGTCGGTACAAATACTGATTGAAAGTTTTGAAGCATCTGATAGTACCGATAGGTCTGAAACGTTCCGTCAACGTTATACGTGATGTCAACGGATCCTTCGGTATCTGTCATACGCCACGTTCCTACAGCCATTTCACGAACCTCAGCATCAGTCAGTACACGTGATGTCACACCACCGCCTGGTACAACAGCCGGGGGAGGTGCTGGCTTGGCACTCTGCCACTGGCTCATATCAGGAGGATTATCATGAACTGGCTTTGGAGCAGGTCGTGGGGCACCCTTCGGGGTTGCTGAGTTATTGGGCTCATATTTTTCCATGACGACGAGAGCTCGTGCAGAATCTTTTGGAGCGCCAAATTCGGTAGGAACCTTTGAGACATCTCGTGAAAAACAAACGACGAGTTTACCCTCATCAAATTTATAGATGCCTTTACCTGTTTCTGTATCCTTATTCTTAATAGTAATTCTTTTCGGATAAGACGTTGGATCAATCCGGAACTCACGTGTCGTTTTGCTTCCACCAACTGGGTCTGAGAAAAGAATTGTGTAGTCAACAATTTCCAGATTTCCACCTCCAGGAAGCCAGTACTGCATCTGTTCTTCTGGTATTTCCTGTCCATTTTCAACAAGTTCAACAACTCGCCAACTGCCACGTACTCGCTCTAATTCTGTATCAACTGCCGAAGGGGTTTGTGCGATAGCTGAAACGGGGAACAACATGAGAACAAGACATCCAAACAGTGCGAGGCTGAGGGCCAAAATGCGTGAAGCGTGCATAGCATCCTTTCAGGGAGGTTTCTTCCTAATACGACGGAAACCATCGTTTTTTGAAAACAGGTTTGAATCATTCGATGGAAATTGAACTCCTTGTTCACTTCCAATCTGACCAAATCATGGGAAATTTAACCGGTTGCCGTCAACACGAGCCTGTCGTCCAGAAATCGAAAACCTTCTGAGAGGTCAGATCTGGTTCAGTCTCCATCACGTGTTTCAGCACTGTCGGGCGATTTTTGGTGCGAAATAGGTCAGAATCGAGTCGGCTCCAGACCGTTTTATTGCAAGAACTGCTTCGGATGCAGCCTGGTCACCATCGAGCCAGCCGTTCGCTGTAGCTGCCTGAATCATGGCGTATTCTCCACTCACCTGATAGGCAAGTGTGGGAACACCGAAAGTTTGCTTAACACGATAGATGATATCCAAACATGTCATGGCTGGTTTCACCATGATTAAATCAGCACCCTCATCGAGGTCAAAGGCAACTTCTCTGAGTGCTTCGTCTGTGTTTGCTGGATTCATCTGATACGTCTTCTTATCTGCAACGCCAAGAGATTTTGCGGTACCAAGGGCCGCATGGCTCCCAAGCGCATCACGAAAAGGTCCGTAGAATACAGACGCATACTTTGCTGCATATGAAAGAATCTCAACCTGTTCCTGTTGATTTTCATCAAGTGCGGTTCTGATCGCCCGCACTCTACCATCCATCATGTCTGATGGTGCAACGATATGGCAACCGGCTTGGGCAAGCACGACAGCTTGCTGCTGCAGCACAGCAACTGTCCCATCATTCACGATACGCCCATTTTTAAGCAACCCGTCATGACCATGTGTTGTGTATGGGTCGAGTGCAACGTCACAGATAATACCAACATCATCACCCGTTTCAGCTCGTACCGCTTGGATGGTGCGGCATATCAGATTTTCGGGATCAAGAGCATGCTGTCCGTCAACGGTCTTCTGCTTTGAACCAACAACCGGAAACAGAGCTATTGCAGGTATACCCAATGACTTTGCATCGGCTGCCGCCTTGACAACTTCTTTAATTGGCAAACGATTAACACCAGGCATTGCGACAATGGGTTCACACTCCGCCTTATCATGTACAAACAATGGCCATATGAGATCGTGCGGTGACACCCTCGTCTCCGCCACCATATCTCGAAGCCATTCATACTGCCGGTTTCTTCGAAGCCGAGTTGTTGGAAAACGTCCCAGACTCCCACGTGTTTCTGAAGTACTCATAACGTCACCGAACCTCGACTATCTTTGATAATAGCAGTCCTAGGCATGGCTGGACCAATAGCCACTGGATGCTCAGAACGTGTGGCTACGGCACACGACTCGGTGGTCTCCCACAGAGCAACCTGTCGGGCAACGACGCCAAGATCCGTTAAGACATGCGGGGCAACGATCTCAAGAAGGTATCTCGCCATATTTTCCGCTGTCGGGTTATGGGGCATGACAAAATACTTCACTGGCTCCACGATCTGAATAGCGGCTAACGCATTCTTGTCTTCTTCATAGATCAGGAACGCATGATCCCAGTGATCGTCAAGCCAACCAAGCATTCGATTTTTTATAAGTGAAAAATCTACAACGCGACCAACGTCATCGACTTCGTCACCGCCTTTTGCGGCAACCACCTCAAGATCGACACGATAATTATGCCCGTGAAAAAAAGCACATTTGCTTTCGTGCCGGTAGAGCCTGTGACCAGCACAGAACTTTAACTGGCGAATGAGTGCAAGTTGTGTTGTAGTTACATCAGCCATAGAAAAATTTCCTTATCATTCACTCACTGGACTACAACTGCGTTGGATTTGGTGCATCACCGTAGACTTCTTTTGGATCAAATGTTTTTTCAGCCTCGATAAACTCAAGTTCCAAATTGCTATCTCGCTGCACACCCACTGGAACTTTTCGGTAAAAGCAGGATCGATACCCAACATGACAACTCGCGTCACCGGCGACATCAACACGCAACCAAATACAGTCTTGGTCATCATCAATTCTCATTTCGACAACGTTCTGAACAAGCCCGCTTGTCGCTCCCTTATGCCAGAGACACTGACGACTCCGGCTGAAGTAATGAGCCTCTCCCGTTACGATTGTTTTCTCGAGTGCCTCTTGGTTCATTACGGCTACCATCAGCAACTCACCCGACGTATGATCTGTTGTGACACATGGAATAAGGCCTTTTTCATCAAACTTAGGTGCGAGTTCATTTCCTTCCTCAACTTGTTCAATTGAGGTACGAGGCGCAAAAAGACGAAGGGCATCTGATGAGGATTGTGAATCTGCCACGGACTTTGTTCCAAGGGGGAGAGGGAATGAAAAATGACACCGTTACCAGTTTTGTTAGTACATACATCTATCATACCCGCCAGAATCGAGAGTTCACGCCAACCGCTCCGAATCGCACTATGTAGCTCGAAATATCATCCATTCTGGTGTGACAGCATGGCCGTAGATACACAGCCGCATTCGATACTAGGGTTTTTGAGGAAGGTGAGGTCACAGATACCATCACGGTGTAAGATCGGTAGTCTTTGATTCAGCTATTTACTTCTCTGGTTGGGAGTACTCGCTTCGTGTTTGTTTATCGACTGTCGTGCTGTTTTTATCGACTGCTATTACTTGTACTGTGTGTACTCACTGGGTGCCAACGGCCTGCTCCGTCACTTGTTCAACCACCCACCCCTGAAGTAGTCGTCACAAAACCGAGTATTCAGAATCTTACAAATCCTTTGGAATTTAATGGGAACGCCGCCGCTGTTGAAACAGTTGAGGTAAAAGCTCGTGTCTCAGGATTTATCACAGAAATTCATTTTAGTGATGGTCAGCGAATTACTAAGGGTGATCCACTGTTTTCAATTGACCAGCGGCCCTACCTTGTTATTCGTGATCAGGCTCGGGCTGATGTTGCCAAAGCTCTTGCCGAACTCAATGAACTTGAGAGTGAAGTTGCGAGGTACAAGAATCTACTTCCGAAAGCAGTCGTGACTCGAGAACAATATGAGATATTGGTTGCCAAGCGAGATGTTGCCAACGCGATGCTTGATAAATCTCGTGCAACTGTAGCCCAGGCCGAACTCGACCTTGAATTTTGCCGGATTATCTCACCACTCACTGGTCGAGTAAGCACGCGTGAAGTAGATGTTGGAGACCTTGTTTCAGGAACGGGTAGCTCGGCCACCCGGCTCACAACTGTTGTCACCACATCACCTATCGAGGTGTACTTTGACACTGATGAACGTGCACTCCTCTTAGCTCGGCAACGAGCAATCGCAAAACGTGGTGGAGAGGCCGTCACCTGGAGGGATATCAAAGAACTTGAGATCCCTGTGTCGGCCCGACTTGTAACGGAAGAACTCTTTGTACACAAAGGAATTCTTGACTTTGTGGACATTGGCGTAAAACCGACGACTGGAACCGTGCGATGCCGTGGCCTGCTACCCAATCCTGAAGAGCTAATTACTCCCGGCATGTTCATGCGAGTACAGATGACAACTGCCGAACCAGAACGCACGATGTTGGTCCCAGAACGAGCCCTTGGCATTGATCAGGGTCGAAAATACGTTGCGGTTGTCAATGATACAAATCGAGTTGAATATCGGACTGTGACCACCGGACGAAGCGTTCCCACGACAGACGGAATACTCCGCGTCATTGAAGAGGGTCTTGGCGAGAACGATCGTATTGTCATCTCTGGCATGTCACGCGCCCGTGAAAATAGTACGGTCCAGCCTGTTGAAGAAACTACTGAATCTTCAACTCCCCAAGAGGTGGTGACACCGTGATCAGCCAGTTCTTTATTAACAGGCCGGTCTTTGCGACGGTACTTTCAATAGTGATTGTCATCGTCGGGGGTATTGCTGCAACAGGACTTCCTGTCAGCCAATATCCAGACGTCGTGCCACCAACGATTTCCATTCAAACCGTGTATCCCGGTGCCTCTTCCCAAGTCGTTGCTAACACTGTGACAACCCCGATCGAACAGGAGGTCAACGGTGTTGAGGAAATGCTGTTCATCTCATCGAAAAGTACTGGTGATGGACAGTCTGTTATTGATGTCACGTTTAAGCTTGGGACTGATATCGATCTTGCGCAAGTGCTGACACAAAATCGCGTGGCAATTGCAGAAGCAAAACTTCCTGCTGAAGTAAAACGTCAAGGCGTGATCACCAAAAAAAAATCGCCAAGTATTCTTCTTTGTGTCAATCTTTTTTCTTCCGACGGCAGATACGACCAACTCTACCTCAGTAACTACGCATTGATTCAAGTCAAAGATACGATTGCACGGCTTGAGGGTGTGGGTGATGTTTCTTTTCTTGGAGCCCGCGATTACTCCATGCGAATCTGGCTTGATCCAGATGAACTAGCAACCCGTAACATGACTGCTGGTGATGTTATCAAAGCATTGCAGGAACAGAATATTCAGGTGCCAGCTGGCCGCCTTGGTCAACCACCAGCTACTCCTGGCATAGCTTTTCAGGTGCCTCTCAACACGACAGGTCGATTACTGGAACCAGAGGAATTTGCAGATGTCATTATCAAGACTGGCCATGAATCAACTGCAACAAAAGGTGCACCCGCTGTTGGCCGAGAGATCGTGCGTATTCGTGATGTTGGCAGAGTAGAACTCGGTGCAAAAAATGAAGATACAGCAAGTCGCGTCGATGGCAGTGAAGCCATCACAATGGCGATCTATCAGCGGCCCGGATCGAATGCCATTGCTACTGCAAAACGAGTCCGCAATGAAATGAAGAAACTCGCTGTAAGCTTTCCTTCGGGTCTGGAATACGGCGTACTCTACGACACAACTGTTTTCGTTGAGGAAAGTATCCAAGAGGTCATGAAGACGTTGTTCGAAGCAGTGATCCTCGTATTTGTTGTGGTTCTTTTGTTCCTGCAAAACTGGCGGGCAACATTAATTCCAATGATTGCTGTCCCAGTCTCGTTGATAGGCGCGTTTGCAGTCATGGCCGGTCTTGGTTTTTCACTAAACAACCTGTCTCTATTTGGACTCGTACTTGCAATTGGAATCGTGGTCGATGATGCCATTGTTGTGGTAGAGAACGTTGAGCGGCTTATTCATCAGGGACTTCCTCCTCGTGAGGCTGCACGACAGACAATGCGTGAAGTAAGTGGTGCACTCATAGCAATCGCATTGGTTCTTGCGGCAGTTTTTGTACCAACAGCTTTTATTACGGGTATCAGTGGTGAGTTTTATCGCCAATTTGCTATCACGATTGCTGCCAGCACAGTCTTTTCAGCAATTAATTCTCTTACACTTTCTCCTGCACTGGCAGCTATTCTTTTCAGCAGTCCCAATGCATCAGATTCAACGAACCGAAACCACAAACGGAATGATCCGCTGCCTTTCATTGTCATTGGTCTTCTCTTTGGATTAATGACAATCTGGCTCGCTGAAGACTTCGTTATTTTCTGGACTGGTTTGGCTGAAGGCTCCCAACCAGTTCTTGTGACGTGGGCTCTCCGACTTTGTGTATTTGGCATCGGCTTTGTTTGCGGATCTTTTCTTGCACCCCTTTTCAACATACTGCTAGCCGGTTTTTTCAAACTCTTTAATCTTTTTTTTGATATCACAACAGGAGTCTATGGAGTCGTCGTTGGACTTCTTTTAAAAATTGGCATCGTGATGGTCGGGGTGTACATCGCTCTGATGGGACTTGCCTATTTTGGTTTTAATACTGTTCCCGTTGGATTCATTCCAGAACAGGACAAAGGATATCTTCTTGTCAATGCGACACTCCCTGAAGGAGCAAGTCATGAACGAACAGCAGAAGTCATTACAGAATTAGAAAAGATTGCCGCCAAGACACCAGGTGTTGCGCATACGATATCTGTCTCTGGTTATTCTTTACTATCCAGCGTCAGCCTATCGAATGCTGGTGGCATGTTTGTCATTCTTGATCCTTTTGCAAGGCGGGCCGTGCATTCTGAACAGTCATCTTTTGCAATCGCACGAAAACTACGGAAAGATTTTTATCGGGTTCGTGATGCTCGTTGCGTGGTCTTTAATGCTCCGCCAATTGATGGCCTTGGAAACACCGGTGGTTTCAAATTGCAGGTTCGTGACCGTACAGGTCATGGAGCGACCGAACTGGAGCAAACAACCGCCGGACTCGCTGACGCGCTTGCAGCGCAACCAGGACTCGTCGGACTCTTTTCCAGTTTCAAAGCAAACCAGCCACAACTGTTTATCAATATTGATCGGACAAAAGCAAAAGCTGCTGGCGTCTCAATCAAATCTATTCATCAGACACTTCAGGTTTATCTTGGAAGTACCTATATCAATGACTTCACGGCATTTGGAAGGAATTGGCAGGTTATGGCTCAGGCTGATGCTCCATTTCGAATGCTTCCTGAAGACATCGGGAGACTTGAAGTTCGCAACAACGATGGTGAAATGGTGCCACTAGCGACCCTCCTGACCGTAGAAGAAACTAGTGGTCCGGCTGTTGTCACACGATACAACCTTGCACCATCGGCAGACCTCTCAGGATCAACACTCGCTGGAACAAGTTCTGGTGATGCCATTGCACTGGTTGAAACGCTAGCGAGCCAACCACCAGCCGGCCAAGGACTCCTTCAACAAGGGATCGACTTCGAATGGACCGACTTGTCTTTGCAACAGATACTTGCCGGAAATACAGCGATTTTTGTCTTTGCGATGGGAACTCTTTTTGTTTTTCTTGTTCTTGCCGCTCAGTACGAAAGCTGGCTGCTTCCACTCGCTGTCATCTTGATCGTACCAATGTGTCTTTTAGCAGCAATATCGGGTGTCTGGATTGCTGGAAGTGATAACAATATTTTTACTCAAATTGGGCTTCTTGTTCTTGTTGGTCTGGCAGCCAAGAATGCGATCTTAATTGTCGAGTTTGCCAAGCAGCGTGAGGCTGACGGACTCCCACGAACGCAGGCAGTTCTCGAGGCAGCAACCCAGCGTTTACGACCAATCCTGATGACGTCTCTTGCTTTTATTCTTGGTGTCGTGCCACTGCTCATTGGCCGAGGTGCTGGTGCTGAGATGCGTGTTGCTCTTGGAACAGCAGTCTTTTCTGGCATGCTTGGGGTCACTGTCTTCGGCATTTTCTTCACGCCAGTCTTTTACTCGGTCATCATGTGGTTTTGTCCAAAAAATAATACGAAAACGGCAGTTCTTCGGTGAATCAGTCTCAATGTTGTGCTGCCTGTTGTATTGTTTTCACAAACGCGTGGGTGACTTTCTTCACCTGTAAGACTGCCCATGCTCGTTACATGATTCTGCACCTGAATGGACGTGACTCTGAGCCAATGAGACCAACATTTTATTCGACTATCAACGGTATCCGGTTGACGTGATTGGTGAGTGGTCGAATAAGTCGAGAATCGTCATACTAAAACAACACATTGCCGTTGCATGAAGCTTCGGCCAACATATCTGGAGAAAATTCCATGCAGTGCTTCCCGAGCAAGTTTCACCATATTTTCTTAGTTCTATTCTGCTGTTTCTTTCTTCAAGCAGCGCACGCGACTGATTGGCCAACGTTTCGTGGTAGCAGCCGTACTGGCATTGCTCCCGACACCAACTTACTCGAATCGTGGCCAGATGAAGGTCCAAAACTTGTCTGGCGTGCAGCTGGTGCCGGCCGTGGCTATGCCAGTCTGGCTATCGTGGGCGATAGAATTTTTACGCTGGGTGATGGCCCCTCAACTGCATCCGATGCTGATGAATACCTCTCATGCTTTGACCGTACCTCTGGAAAACCAATCTGGCATACAAAAACAGGCGAAGCATATAACGAAAATAAGAAACCAAGCTGGAATGGTTCTCGGAGTACTCCAACCATTTCTGACGGAATTGTGTATGTCATCACACCTTTTGGATTGCTTATTGGCTGCGACGCTGAGACCGGAGAATTTGGAAAAGCAATTGATTTGAAGTCTGCTTTCGGTGGAATGAAAGATGATGCGTGGGGATACAGTGAATCCGTTCTTATTGATGGTGACAAACTTGTTTGTACACCGGGTGGCAGCCAAGCAACGATGGTTGCTCTTAACAAAAACAATGGTGAAGTCATTTGGAAATGCCCTGTTCCAAATGATCGTGGTGCTGGCCATGCATCGATTGTCATCAGCGAAATTGCTGGTAAAAAAATATACATACAAATGACTGGATCTGGAGGGTTTGCCGTCGATGCTGAAACAGGCAAACTCCAATGGACATTTCCAATCGAAAAGACGACAGCTGTTATTCCAACACCGATTATTAAAGATGACCTTGTCTATTTTGTAGCAGGATACAAAAGAGGAGGAGCACTCATTCAGCAAGTTCCTGGTCCAGGTGGATCAGTGATATCGAAGGAAATATTTCCTCTCAAAAAAGACTTGGCAAATAAGCATGGCGGAGTTGTCCTCATCGACGATCACCTCTATGGATGCGCTGACAGTGGAACGTTTCTTATCAGCGCTGACTTGATGACAGGAGAGGTGGTTTGGAAAAATCGAAGTGATGTTGGAGGAAAGGGCTCAGCAGCTATTGTTGCAGCTGATGGACGCTTGTATGTCCAGTGGGAAAATGGCGTTCTTGCTTTAGTGAAAGCAGATCCGGCTGCT
>DONH01000403.1 GCA_003509235.1 Planctomycetaceae bacterium | reverse complement strand
AGCTGGGCCCGGCAGGCCTAGCATTGCCCCAATACCCTCTCCAATGATTGCGAGAACCTTTGCCTGCTCCATGACATAGATAACGACAAAAAGCGATGCAAAAAAACCAAGTAAATCCCAATCAACTGCTTTGTAAAACGTGTCGACCTCATTCCTATAAAACCACAGTGCCATGCCTGCAAAAAAAAGCGCCACAAACCCCATGCCGAGTTCATCAAGGTCCCATGGCAATGCTGATTGGCCCGCTAGACACACAATAAAGCCCAAAAGCAGTAACACAGAACACCAGAAGAATCGAATGGATGGGACACTCTCTTTTTCGTCAAAACCGGCGACCAACTCGGCTGCGACCTTTTTTTCATCATCAGTAGCGAGACCTTTTACACCGAAAGTCAGACGGGCTTGAAAAAGGGTGACAATGGTCGCGACAAAGACGAAAGGTGCAGAAGTTAGGAAGAATGGAACAAAATCTATCCCTGCAGCCTGCCCGACAATGATATTCGGCACACTACTTATGAGAGTGAGGAGCCCACCCACGTTTGTAAGAAGTCCTTCCGTAATGAGAAATCCAAGCAGCAAGTCTCGCCTTTTTAACTTGCCCAAAGAAACTGTCGTTAACGAGCCAACAATAATCATTGCCGTCACGTTGTTCAGCACCGCAGAGAAAATGACTGTGAGTCCACCGTAGAAAATCAACAGTCGCCAAGGGTCACCCTTTGATTGCTTTGTAAGTTTAATTGCAAGCCACGTGAAAATACCCGATCGACTTGTCACTTCTACAAACAGGCTCGCGCCCAAAATAATGGTGATAACAGACCAGTCGATTGCCGGAACATAGATTGGGAGTGCGACTTCGTGTCCATTTGGTAACGTAATGCTGCCAAACGGCAGCATGGGGTGGGCCCGATCCGTGAAATATCCAATAACCGTCTCTGTTACCAGGCAAAAACCAGCAAACGTTCCTACGATCAGAGATTTTTTTGCATGAATTTTTTCCTCAAAAGCGAGACACAAGACCATTCCAACAAGAACAAGAAGATAGAACCCGGTGACCCATCCAGGTACTTCATGTCCTATGACGTCACTCAGTGCAAAAATTTGATTCACAGCCAGCGCATCCCTGCCTTGATTCAAAAGAGTAATCGAAAACTAGAGTAAGAGTTGAGTAACATCTGTTAATTCCACACTAAGCGCGTACGCCATACCATGCATTGCATGCTGGTCTTTGTCTTTCGTATTTGTGACAAGAAGATCAACGGCATATCGGGATATCAGGTTTCTATACCGGGCCACTCGGTGCCCAAATTCAACGATCTGCTCAACGTTGAGATCGACACCTGCGTCCTTTAACCCTCGAATACATGATTCTGCATAGTGCGTTGGTAATGCCACTAACTGTTCTGCAATGAGTTCTTGTGCCTGCTCGGTATTAATTTGTGGTATGCGGCGTATTGCATCGATGTATCGCCGAAACAGAAGATCGTCCTCGACATGACATAACCAAATCGTTCCGTTTGGATCACAGCAGGACACTGCGTGGTTTACAAGTCGATCGTCACCAGACAGATTATCTGTTACGACCATAACACCACGACAAGCAGTTCCAACAAGCGGATGTGGCTGCGGGGCTGTTCCCGGAAGGAGCAGCAGGGGGGTAGAAAGTTTCTGAGTCATGACGTCGACGTAAACACCAAGGGTGTGCTGTGGCACAAGACTCGACTCAGCGAGACACCGAGAAGTGACGATCAGCTCTGGCTTCCGATCATTCATAACATGAAGTAGGTCATTTACGTTATGAAACTGATTACCGGTAACGGACACCCATTCTGCTGTATTGGCAATCTGTGGCAAGAAACGTTTCAGATCCACTATCAGCGCGTCTGCCGCCTGCTGATCTCCGTCTGTAACAACAGCAATTGACTCGATTGAAATGTCATCAAAACGATAGGGTGTGCGTTCCGCCCGTTTGAAAATTGACTCGAATTCGTCAATCGCTTCGTCGCTACGACTCGGCAACGGATGATGTCGTGTTTCGTTCATGGTCTAGAATATAGGGCAGAAGTGATCCCATCGTCACGTCGAGTTTTCTCACCCAGCAAACGAAGTGCGAATTCCATAGCGTCCAGTCGTCCGGATGCCATGAATCTGCCAGACTATAAGTATGAGCCTTGTGATTCTCGGTATTGGCACCGCTACGCCACATCAAAAAATACAGCAGCAACACGCCGCACTCCTGGCAACCAATCTGATTGGCAACAGGGCTCCTGCGGAACGAACGATGCAGGCAATTTACCGGCAAACGAGGATTGCACGGCGGAGCTCGGTTCTACTTAATGAAGCACAGGAGGGGGTATTCAGTCAAGATTTTTTTCAGCCTGCCGCGTCCGCGGATGACCATGGCCCGACCACACAGGACCGCATGACCCGGTACGCCACCGAGGCGACACCGCTAGCAGTAGAAGCTGTTGGCAAGGCTCTCATAAAGGCTGGTGTCACACCAGAAGAGATTACACATCTTGTGACCTGCTCCTGCACTGGCTTCCAAGCACCTGGCGTTGATATTGCCCTCATGAAGGAACTTGGCTTTTCAAATACAACAAACCGGACACATATTGGGTTCATGGGTTGTCATGGTGGATTCAACGCCTTGCGTGTGGCGAAGGCATATGCCGAAGCAGATCCACGTGCAACGGTTCTTATTGTGTGCGTGGAATTATGTAGCCTTCATTTTCAATATACAGACAACCCTGAACAGATTGTGGCCAACAGTATTTTTGCGGACGGTGCTGCTGCAGTCATTGGTCGATCAGCAGATCACCCAATGGCATCCGAGGTTGCAGGTTGGCGCCTCATCGATCAGACGAGCGTGGTTCTCCCGGAAACCGTTGATCAAATGGGGTGGCTTATCGGTGACACTGGATTCGAAATGTCTCTTTCGCCGGAAGTGCCTTCGCTCATCGGCAAAGCTCTACCAGA
>DONH01000271.1 GCA_003509235.1 Planctomycetaceae bacterium | reverse complement strand
TCTGAGGAGGTTCTGGGGATGTCGTTAGTTGTATTTCTTCTGGGTTATACAGGTCGAAATATTTTTTTGGGGCATGGAAAGGAAGGTGTGGCCGCACAAAGCCAAGTGCGAGAAACCATGGCTTGTCCTGTTGCACCAGTTCGTCGAGGGTTTGTATTGCAACGCTTGTGGTGTACCCATCAACATACCCGTCGTCTTCAACCTGTGCAGCCTCGAATGCAGGGCCATGAATCAGTCCTCGGGAAGAACTTTCTCCGTAGAGCGTTACCATACGATCTTTATTTTCTGCATAGATTCTTTGGTTTTCAGGAAGTGCGCCACCAGGAGTGGTTGGGCGAGTGAGACCCTTTCTATTTGGCTTGTGATTCCACGAGTGCTGTTCATCTGTCATCCGCCCATGGAATATCTTTCCGCTGTACACGGCCGTATAGCCATGTGCAATAAAGTGTTGTGGTAGTGTCACGATTTGTGGGTTGAGTTCACGAAAATATGCACGGTTTTCAACCACACCAATTGTGTCAGGACGAGACCCGGTAAGAAGGCTTGCTCGCGATGGTGAACAAATGGCTTCTTGGCAATATGCGCGAAGAAAACATCGCCCTTGTTTTGCAAGCTTATCGATATTTGGACTATGAACATTTTTATTGCCATAGCAACCAAGCTCGGGCCTTAAGTCATCAATCGCGATAAAAAGAACATTTGGACGGCTGCTTGTCTGAGCAGAGTATGCTTCGTTTAGGGTGAAGAAGAAGTGAGTGAGTATCAGGCAGAACAAAAGTAGGTTATTTCCGGAAGAGACAAAGAAAGGGTGCATCAAAATCCTCTGTTCTGAAAATATTGAACTCCTAGATATTAGAATGCTAAGAGTGTTAATTCCAATCCATGTAGTGCAACGTTAAATCTCTGATCGTAGTGTAAACATGAAAAAAAATGCTTATTTAAAAACTGTTTATTTGCACGTATTAAAAAGTATTCGCTCGTCATTGATCCCATCATGTGTCGCGATGTTGCTTTATGTCTGCGTCACCTGCTTTTTCTTTCTTCATGCCGTTGGTCTTGCAGCACAAAGCAGGCCAGCGCAGGGAAGCCTTCGTGACATGGGGCCAGAAATCGCTGCAGAGTTTCTTGTTCAATATCGAGAAAAGGCAATGAAGCGCTGGAGTCAGGATATTGAGACACTTGAGCAGAGGGATGTCGTTCAGAGAGATCCAGAAGATGCCATCCTTTTTATCGGGAGTAGTAGCATCCGGCGATGGGATACTATTAAGATTGATATGAGGCCATACCAAGTCGTCCAGCGAGGGTATGGTGGCGCTAAGTACACAGACTTGGCAGTTTTTGCAAAACGTTTGATTCATCCGCACGAGTACATCGCCTTAGTTGTGTTTGTAGCAAATGATGTTCAAGGGAAACCGGAAGATCATTCTCCCGAACAGGTAGAAGAATGTGCCAGATATATTGCAGGAGTTTCTAGAAAACATCGCCCAGAGGCCCCAATTTTTTTCATTGAAATAACACCGACACGAAAACGGTTTTCCGCATGGCCATTCATTCGTAAGGTAAATACTCGTCTTCAAAAGCTTTCTTTGTCGACACCCGCCACCTACTTTATTCCGACAGCAGATCATTTCCTTGACCCGTCTGGGAGTCCGCGGGATGAACTTTTTGTTGATGACCAGCTTCATCTCAACAGTGATGGGTATAAGAAATGGTCGATATTGATTCGTCGAGAGTTAGATGAAGTACTTCAGTAGGTTGGGGTCTAGAACGCAAGGTCGATAGTTCCTTCATTCTCTCTCGTTCAAACCCAACGAATACGTGCCGTTTCACAGGCGTATTCTATACGGGGAGTACGAAAGATATGAAGTTATATACTCAACTTTTTCTATGGTAATTCACCCGAGATTGGGACCACCTGTGGAAGGCAGCCGGTGTCTTGGTACAACAGTTAGTCGTGGGCACCATGAGCGCACATGAAGGAAAAATCAGACTGATGGAAAGTAACGAGGAGTGAACCACTGTATGGCAAAAAAGATCAAAGCAGAAGGACCAGTCGTTGAGCTCGATGGGGATGAAATGACCAGAATTATCTGGCAGTTTATTAAGGAGAAGCTGATCCTTCAGTATGTCGATGTAGAGCTCCGGTATTTCGATCTATCTGTTCAAAGTCGAGACGCAACTGATGACCAGATTACAGTCGATGCAGCTCATGCGATTAAGGAGTGTGGCGTCGGTGTAAAATGTGCCACGATCACCCCGGATGAAGCGAGAGTAGAGGAGTTTGCTTTGAAGAATATGTGGCGAAGTCCGAACGGTACGATTCGCAATATCCTCGGAGGGGTAATATTCCGAGAGCCAATAATTATTAACAATATACCGCGGCTCGTTCCAGGGTGGACCAAGCCGATTGTTGTTGGTCGGCACGCATTTGGAGACCAGTATCGTGCAACAGATTTGAAGATTCCAGGTCCCGGTAAACTTACTTTGACGTACGCTCCATCTGATGGATCTGCGCCTATGGAGATGAATGTCTATGACTTTCCATCCAGCGGTGTAGCGCTGGCAATGTACAACCGAGATGACTCGATACGCGACTTTGCTCGAGCAAGCTTTAGGTATGGTTTGGCCCGAAATTATCCTGTCTATCTTTCAACTAAAAACACAATCCTAAAAGCATACGACGGTCGTTTCAAAGACCTGTTTCAAGAAGTGTTTGATGCTGAATTCAAAGCGGAATTCAGCGCGAAAGGAATAACCTACGAACATCGTCTTATTGACGACATGGTGGCATGTGCCATGAAGTGGGAAGGTGGATATGTTTGGGCATGTAAAAACTACGATGGTGACGTGCAGAGCGATATTGTAGCCCAGGGATTTGGGTCATTAGGACTCATGACGAGTGTACTGATGACGCCTGATGGAAAGACAGTTGAGGCTGAAGCAGCCCATGGCACAGTCACGAGGCATTACCGCCAGCATCAGCAGGGAAAACCTACGAGTACCAATCCGATTGCATCAATTTTTGCGTGGACACGGGGTCTCGCACACCGAGGTAAGCTTGATCAGACACGAGACTTAACGGCCTTTGCAGAAACACTTGAAAGAGTTTGTATTGAAACAGTCGAACAGGGCAAGATGACAAAAGATCTGGCCTTACTCGTTGGGAAAAACCAGCCATATCTTCAGACTCAAGAGTTTCTGGATGCAATTGATGAGAATCTTCAGTCTGCAATGTCTAGATGAAAACGTTTCGCATTAAAATATTTCGTGTAGAGTCGTGCAGGTGTCTCCAGCTATAGGCGTAGTGTTCTTGGCTTGAAAGGATTTTCTGATGAAATTAAGTTCGTGTGTTACTTCATTGAGGTGCTTGCCATTCTTTTGCATCGTGTTGGCTGTCGGTTTTGCTGGTCTATCCTCTGCTGCTGACAACAACAATTCTGTATGCCATCTCTTTATTCTGTCGGGTCAGTCCAACATGGCTGGCCTGAGGCCAGAAGAGTCTTTTATTCCTGATGTGGAAGAAGCATTCGGGAAAGACCATGTCCTCGTTGTGAAAGACGCACTTGGTGGGCAGCCCATTCGAAGATGGTACACCGATTGGAAGGCTGCGGATGGAAGTCGGCCGGAGTTAACAGGAGACTTGTACCAACGTCTTATGGAGAAAGTTCAGGAGGTAACAGTTGGTAAAGAAATCCAAACGGTTACTTTTATTTGGATGCAGGGCGAGCGAGATGCAAAGGAAGAGCACGGAGATGTATACAAAAAAAGCCTTGAGGGCCTGCTTAAGCAGTTATCCAGTGATTTGAAACGAGACGATATCAACGTTGTAATCGGCCGTCTCAGCGATTTTGATATGGAAGATAAAAAATATCACCATTGGACTCTGATTCGTGAACAGCAGTCCGCCTTTGTGCAGGATGGTCCACGACGTATTTTAGTTGATACGGATGATCTCAATGATGGAGTCAATCGTCGTGGAAAAGAAATTAGGGATGACTTGCATTACTCAGCACCCGGGTATGTCGAATTGGGCAGGCGATTTGCAAAGGAAGCCATTCAATTGATCCAGTCTTCGAATGGGCTCAGTCGTGAGCAGTAGTTAGGCATACCAGGCTTGCCATTAGGTACGATCAAAAATGGGTAGGGGGACTAGGGATGGTGAATTCATATGTCAGAACTACCGGAATTATTCTGGTTTTTTGGAATGTAATCTATCTGCACAACCGGTGCGGATGCCTCGGTTCGGAACCAAATATTCCTGAAGGCCATGTTCTGGTAATTGGAATAGATGGTGTTCGACCTGATGCACTCCGAATTGCAGATACTCCAGCTATTGACGAACTTATCTCAGCAGGTGCATTCACAAATAACACAAAAATTCTTGGTGAACGCTATCGTGAAAATGAAACCATTAGCGGGCCGGGTTGGTCAAGTTTTCTTACGGGAGTCTGGGCAGATAAACATGGTGTCAATGACAATACGTTTCGTGGGCAAAACTATGATGAATATCCACACTTTTTCGTACATTTGAAGCGAGCCTTTCCTAAGGCAATTACCGGATCATTTGTTGATTGGGAGCCGATTGACACGTTTATTGTTCGTGATGCAGATGTACGAGAAGTCTGTCTGGCATCAAGCGAAGATAGTTTGTTACAGAAGGATGAAAGCTTAGCCAACCAGGCAGCGAACTTCTTGACCCAGCATAATCCTCATGCTGTTTTCGTCTATTTTGGTCAGGTTGATGAAATAGGTCATCAAGACGGATTTCATCCAAGTGTGCCGAGCTATCTGCAAGCTCTACGCACTGTGGACACCCATGTTGCGAGCCTTCTACGAGCAATTCAATCACGTCCGAAATACCTTGAAGAAAATTGGCTTGTTATTATTTCCACGGATCATGGAGGTCGCGGTAGGAAGCACCGTGGAGGCCATAACGTCCCAGAAATATTCACTACTTTTCTTATAGTCAGCGGTAATCAGTCCAAAAAAGGTGTGATCGAAGAGCCTTCCTACATTGTCGATGTTCCTGTGATAGCGATTACCCATCTTGGCGTTTCAATTGATCCAGCATGGCAGCTTGACGGTAAAGTAGTAGGGATAAGGTAAGACGTGTCGGCTCGAGTGTCTTCTTCGCAGAGTTTATTTGTAAGCACGTGTGACGTGAAAAGCATTTGTGACTTGTTTTTTGTTCCATTCGGTAGTGCCTTGCCACAAGGTCATCAGGCTTCTTGTAGTTTTTGCTGAACTAAGTGATACTAAGTAGTTCACGGACGTACATATGGGCGAAGACGCCCCCAACAGAAGTCCTTTCTTACTAATGCCTGTTCAAGCGACCGAAACCCCAAAGTATGGTGTGCATTGGGAGTATGCAGTACCAATTGCGACGATTCATCTTCTTGCATGTCTGGCTATTTTACCTTGGTGCTTTAGTTGGCTTGGGCTTATCACTGCCGGTCTTGGCACGATAGTATTTGGTACCTTTGGTATTAATCTTGGCTATCATCGACTACTGAGTCACCGTAGCCTGTCAGTTCCACGATGGCTGGAGCGTACATTGGCAACTCTAGCAGTTTGCTCACTCGAAGATACGCCCTCTCGCTGGGTTGCAAACCATCGCCTTCATCACTGCCATTCCGATGATGACCCAGATCCTCATTCACCACGCGATGGTGTTGCGTGGTCACACATGGGCTGGCTTTTTCGTCACGTTCCGCACCGCAAATCACTTAATTTTCTTGATAAGTATGCCCGTGATGTTCTTGTTGATCCTTATTATCGTGCGCTTGAACAACACCCAATGGCCGTTCTTTGGATATACATCGCCCACACCATGGTCTTTGGGGTTTTTGGTTTACTGCTGGGTCGCCTGATATCTGATGACTGGGCGGCAGGCGCTCAACTTGCTGTGAGTTTAATAGTCTGGGGTGTCTTTTTACGAACCGTTCTCGTTTGGCATATCACGTGGAGCGTGAATTCCCTTACGCACCTATTTGGATATCGTACGTACTCGACGGGAGAAGATAGTAGAAACAATTGGTTGGTAGCCATATTAGCAATGGGAGAAGGGTGGCATAATAATCACCACCACGATCCAGCGAGTGCTAGCACTCAGCATAAATGGTGGGAATTCGATGCCACGTACTACGTCATCTTGCTTTTAGAGTTTCTTGGAATTGCATCGGACGTAAGACCGCCGAGGCACATACGGCAGAAGCGATGAAAATGTATAAAAGAGACCCTCTGTGTTCTGTTAGGGCAGAGGGTCTCTCTTGTTGCTGCTTTTAGTCAGCTTTTTTCTTTTGATTTCTTCCGGCTTCAAATTCTTCGAATGAAAGCTTTCCGTCGCCATCTTTGTCACGATTTTTAAACCATTTGTCAGCCTGTTCCTTCATCTCTTCTTTTTTAATAACACTCTTGAATTCTTCAAGCGAAAGAAACCCATCCTCATCCTTATCTCGCTGTTTAAATTGTTTTTCAGCACTCGCTGGTTTTTTTTCGCCTTCTTCGCCGCGTGTTTCAGCAATACCAAGGGCAGTGAGGACTGCAAGTGCAAGCCATGCTATGAATCGAACTGAACGCATTATCGTACCTCGTTAGAATTAGGGTTATGATTTCCTCAAGTTGTTTGGAGTGTAAGTGTTGCCTTGCAGCCACGCAAGTAAACCAGAGTGAGGAAAGAATTTCAGGATAACAAACTGCTCTTTAACAGTTTGAAAAATCAGGTATGCATAAGGGAAAGTTTTTGTAAAAACCGATTACTTTGAAGACGTTCCACAAATACGTAGTTAGGGAAGTAATGAAGCGTTATTTTTTTGTTGTTATGGGTGGGTGCTCAGCGATTCTTTTGCTGGTTTATCTGGCATGTTCTTCACCTGCCGCTGGAGTAAACGGATCTGGTGTCCCTGGTTCACCAGAGATGATTAGGCTGCACAAACTATGGAAGCCGATGAATGCTTCTCCAGCAAAGCAGAGAGGACGAGATAGGTTTAATGAAAACAAGTATGGCATGTTCATTCATTGGGGGCTGTATTCTCAATGTGGCGGTGTTTGGAAAGGGGAGCGGATGGAAGACGGTGGCACTGGCCCGAAGGTGGCCGAATGGATTATGCGACGAAAAGAAATTCCACGAGCAGAGTACGCAACGCTTGTTAACACGTTCAACCCAGTAAATTTCGATGCAGATGATTGGGTTTCGATTGCGAAGGCAGCCGGTATGAAATACATGGTTATCACATCAAAGCACCACGATGGGTTTGCGTTATTTGATTCAGAAGTGAGCGACTTTAATGTTGTGAAAGCAACGCCGTTCAGGAGAGATATTATTCGTGAACTTGAGCAAGCGTGTGAGCGAGGCGGAATTGCTTTTGGTGTCTACTATTCCCATGCACTCGACTGGCGCGACGGTGGCGACTCTGGGATGAAAGATTTTTGCAATGACGAGACGCCAAAGCAAGCCATGTTCGTAAATGATTTTGATCCTGCTGCTGTAACATTTAGCGACTACATCAATCAGAAGTCGTTGCCTCAGGTGAAAGAATTAGTTTCAAATTATAAGCTTTCTGAAGTCTGGCTCGACACGCCGATTTATACTCCTCCGGATTTTAGTTTCAGGTTTTATACCACGATTTATGAAGCAAATCCGGAGATTCTTGTGAGCCAGCGCATTGGGAATGAGTTCGGTGACATTGGCACTCCAGGCGATAATGTTATTCCTGACGAAGCAAGTGAAAATACGTGGGAAGGCATAGCGACAACAAATAATTCATGGGGATTTAAATCGTACGATAAAGATTGGAAGTCGCCACAAGAAACATTATTTTGGCTTCTTGAAAATGTCAGCAAAGGAGGTAATTTTTTGCTTAATGTTGGCCCTGATGGGTCAGGCCTTATTCCGAAGCAATCTGTCGACAATTTGTTGGCAGTAGGGCGATGGCTCAAGGTCAATGGTGATGCAATCTACGGAACAAAACCATGGGCGATAACCCATGAAGGTCCGGCAGGAATTTCAATCAAGGGGACCGAGCACCGCAGCAAACACGGCTTTCAGCTCGATGTCACAAGTGAAGACTTTTGGTTTACGAAAAAAGGTGACAAGCTGTATGTGATTGGGATGGTGTGGCCAGAAGGTGGTACTGCTACAGTTCGATCACTGAATGACTACATCTTCACAGACATAAAGCTTCTTGGTTCAGAGAAAAAGATCAGCTGGAGAAAAGAGGCAGATGCTATTGAAATCGAACTGCCTGAAATTGAATCGAAAGAACTTGGTTATGTCTTGGAGTTGATCCATTAGCCCGATAATGTTCGCTTCCTTGCGTTTCTCGTTGCAAACGGAAATGGAATCAGTCGCCTTTTCTGAGGAGTGGTTGTTTCAGGGAGGCTCGCATTATTCATTCTTTACTGGCTGAAGATTGAAGGAATGAAATAATCGAGGACACTTCTTCGGCAGTGAGCAGATTTGCAAGTTCTGGCATTAGAGAGGTAGTTGCAGGAAATATTTCATCAATCTTCTTTCGAGAAATTGTATGGACTGTTCCTACAGCATCTTTCAGTACAACGGGATCTCCGGCAGACACCTGCAGCCCACTCGTGGCCGTGCCTTTGGTTGTAAGAACGGTCATTGTTTCAAAACCAGCAGCTATCGCTGCGTGTGGTTTTAGAATATCTTCTTGCAGTGCAACACTTGAATGCTTGAGAGCGATCTGAGTTAAATCAGGACCTATTTCACCACCATAGCCGTCAACGATATGGCATTTTGCACATCCTACACGTTCGGAATGAAATATAGCTCTGCCGAGTGACGAACTGCCGCTGACGTTTGAAAGTATGCTGGTTTGTAGGAGGTCTTTTCCTGTGTCGGATTGATCAACGAATATCGAAAAAGATATGTGGTCTGCGGTGTCTGATACTTCCGACAAGACCCTGCAATTGACTTGTAATTGAAGTGGAGAGAAAGCACTTAAGTCATATGCAATTACAGATCGGCCTGTTACTTGTATTGCTGGCTTCGTAGTGTCGACTCGCGTCAATCCTGGAGAAACAGTCAGTGGTGGTCGTGCAGGTTTCTTTTTGCGACGTGCTGTGACCTCAGTTTGACTTGTTGGTGGTCCGCCCGGAGTTCCTCCAGAAAAAGCCATTGTCCAGGGGATTTGCGTTAGGTCGACAGTTGATTCCGTTGTCGTCACTGTGGGAGCAACCCAGAGAGCAGACTCTGGCTTGTTGTGGGTCGAGTCAACGACAAGATAAAGACGCTTTGCACCACGGATA
The DNA here is from genome assembly GCA_003509235.1 of Planctomycetaceae bacterium. Classification (GTDB taxonomy): domain Bacteria; phylum Planctomycetota; class Planctomycetia; order Pirellulales; family UBA1268; genus UBA1268. The sequence goes on along the minus strand of DONH01000271.1, from coordinate 2,259 downwards.
TCGATATTTATTGTTGCTTTCCCGTTACTTGTATAGACAGGTTGCCCCGGCGGAATAAAAGATGCGTCGAGCCTCGTGCTTTGATCAATCTGTTTAATCTGTGGCAGTTTTGGAAATATTTCGCTTAGCTGTATGTCTTTCCAATCATTTTGCAGGCGATGCTGTCCCCACCAAGCGGCATATCCACGGATGTCCTTTGGTCCATTTTTGGCAATATCCAGCATTGCTGAAGCTGCTTGGAAGCTTGAATTAAAGGCAATGGCATCGATCATTTTTTTTCGATCGCCGAGTGGTAATGTTTTAGTCATGGCTCGTGTTTTGAGTGAACTAACTGCAACATCCGGGTGCAGTCGCCACGCTATTCCAGAGAGACGATGATCCCATGCAAGCGGATCTGTCGAATGACTCACAAGAAGCTCGTATGATTCTTGTTCTTTTCCTTCACATGCTGTTCCCAAGGCTTCCAAATACCATCGGTCCCAGCCATCAAAACCATCGGCAAGCTTCTTCAGTAGTTCACGACACCTTTCAAAAGGTTCGTCACGAAGAGATATTGCTGCCTCTCGGCGAACAGAAGGAGCAGAATCACTGCATACTTGCTCTCGGGCTTTCAGCCAAAAGTCATGAATTTCATTGGAGGCATCTGGTTCAGATATGGCACGACGCAAGGACCGAAATGCAGTAACACGTATCTGTGGATCCTCATGATGTAGTAATTCATTCAGGCGTTTTAAACCCTTCTTTCCGCAGTTTGGTAAAAGCCACACAGAACGGGCAGCGAAGAAGGGTTGGTCCGATTGTGAGAGTGCGATTATCTCTCGCGCTGCATCTTCTTCAAGGGCCTGAAGAGAACGGAGTCCGAGAGCTCGAACGTGGACAGCGGGACTTTTTAATGCACGAATCATCCCGGAAACAGTGGAAAGATCAAGTTTATCTATCGTCGGAACAAAATCTTTTGGTGCCACCCGATAGATGGTCCCACTTCCTTGGGAATCCTGCATTCTGTGTCCACCCACTCCAGGATCGTACCAGTCACTAACGTAGATGCCACCATCCGGACCGACAGCAACATCAGACGGCCTGAACATACCGGAATGTATACTGCCAGAACGTAGTTTCATGAATAGAGAGCGCTGCAAGGAGAACCCCGCTCCTTGTGATCTTGGCGAGTATTGAAAGACTTCTCCTCGTGCAGACTCGCATACGAGAAGAAGGCCATCTGGATATATCTTCTCAAAGCATCCATTCTCTCCAAAGACAACGCCAGTTGGTGCGCCAAAACCGTACACATCACCGGCAGGAATTGTGCCCGGATCTTCCTGACGCCACTCGGCAATTCTGGTTGGCTGCCCTGGTCGTTGATCTAGTTTCCATTTCCGTGAGCCATCTGCGGAAGAGAATCCAGCGTTGCCGTATTCCATTAACCAAGTGGTTCTGCAGGCAGGGGGGTCGTCGTTGTCAGCGTGAAAGACGTCACCAAAAGAGGACAGGCTCTCCTCGTATACGTTCCGAAAGTTATGACCAATTGGTTCGAGGCCGGTGCCATCGGGTCGTATTCGCATTGCAACACCACCGACCCATATCCGCCCATCATCACTTTTTCGTCCCGGAAAATTTTCCTTGAGATGCGGGCTGCCGCCAGCGTATGAACTGCCAGCTCGAAGTGTCCAACCAGATTTATCTGTGACCGTATGCGGACCTCCATTGCCAGTATTAAAGTACCAATAACCATCAGGTCCGACAGTGACGCTGTGTAGGCTATGGTCATGGTCAAGGCCACTAAATCCTGTCAGAAAGACTTCCTTCGTATCAACATCCTTATCGAAATAGGTGTCGCCATCCACATCGGTATAAATCAAGAGGTTTGGCGCACATGAGACAATGACCTGATTTCCCAAGACGGCTATTCCAAGCGGTGCAACAAGATCAATATCTCTGACAAATGTGTGAGATGAATCTGCTTTTCCATCACCATCGGTGTCTTGTAAAACAACAATTCGATCACCAGCTTCATTTGTAAGACCGAGGCCATTGTTCCGGAAGTTGCGATAGTTCACCGCTTCAGTCACCCAGATACGTCCGTCAGCATCAATGTCAAAGTTTGTTGGATTAAAAAGCTGTGGAGTCGTTGCCCATACAGTCGCTTCGAAACCATCAGTTATGTCAAATTCGTGAGCAGGGATATGCTCTGCTTTGAGTGAATTGGTCAGAATGAAAAAAAATAGTGCAAAGCATAAAATCATGATTCTTTGTATGACC
>DONH01000314.1 GCA_003509235.1 Planctomycetaceae bacterium | reverse complement strand
TCATCTTTTCTGGATTGGTGATCCGGAAAATCCAGAAGACGAACAACTCACAAATTTTCACTGGCATGCGAAAGTCAAAACCATGCCAAAAGCCAATGGTGGACTCTACTTTCATACGCAGTATGAGGAATCAGGCTGGCCTTCTGCCGGCTATGAGTGTCAAGTGAACCAGACCCACAAAGATCGTAAAAAAACTGGTGGACTCTATGCAGTTGCTGACGTCCTTGATACATCACCCGTCAAGGATGGGGAGTGGTATGACTATGACATTATTGTTGATGGGAAACACATTGTTATCAAAATCAACGGGGTCGTGACAACAGACTGGACAGAGCCAGACGATTGGCAGCCACCAAAAAACATGTCAGGACGAAAACTTTCACAAGGCACTTTTGCCATACAGGCTCACGACCCTGAAAGCATCGTGCATTACAAGGACATACGGATGAAACGCCTCCCGTAAAAAGCCTTGATCATTCGTATATTGGGAAAAATGTATTGAATGCCTGCTCACAAAAATCACCGGGATCATTAAATCGGTGATTTTCATTGAGGCCGTCAATGATCAGCATCTGCTCCGCAGAAAGTAAAAAATCAAAGAGAGAGAGATTTTCTGCAAGCCGTTTTGGCTGGGAGGTCTTTGGGACAACTGCTGTACCACGTTGGATTCCCCACCGAAGTAAGACTTGCGCCGGCGTTCTTCCTACGGCGTCAGCTATTTCAAGAATACTTTCGTGCATGAGCAAACTATCGCCTTCTTTCGCCATGCCGAGAGACACGTACGAAGGTGCACCCAACGGTGAAAATGCCGTGACAGCAATATCTTCTTGATCACAAAATCGTAGAAGTTTTTTTTGGGTCAGCCTTGGATGCATCTCCACCTGCAGACTAGACGGTTGAATTCGAGCTCCAGCTTGTAAGTCACGTAACAGCGAGATACCAAAATTACACACACCAATAGTCCGTACGAGTCCCGCATCAACCAGTTCTTCCATGGCACCCCATGTTTCAGCTAGTGGAACCTTGATTGATTGCATGGAAGGGTTTGGTGCATCTGGCTCAAAAAACCAACCTGGTGGATAGCGTGTCTCGGGTGCGACATACGCTAAGGCAATTGGAAAATGAATCAGATAACTGTCGAGATATTCAAGCCGAAGATCTCGCAAGGTTCTTTCAATTGCTGATCGTACGTATTTTGGTTCATGGAAGGTATTCCAGAGTTTTGAAGTCACCCACAAATCTTCACGATGACACAGGTTTGATGTAAGGGCACGCTCGAGACCTTTTCCAACCTCTGCTTCATTTCCATAATCACACGCGCTATCAAGGTGTCGGTAGCCGACACTGATCGCCTCATAAATCAGTTCACCTACACTTGCAGGATCTACCTTCCATAAGCCAAGCCCAACAGAAGGCATGTGCGTGGCAGAAGTATTATCTGGACTACTGACTGGAATCATCGAATTTGACATATTCATTTCTTTCAAAACCACACTACGTAGTACGTCGCAGACATGAGAATACCTGACACTCCTAAGCTAACGACGTCTTCTATCAGGCCTTCTTATAAAATGAAACACCACACGATGTACTATTTTGTTAGAAAAATAAAGATTTTGTTGCAGCGACACGTACAGCGTAACAGCTTCCATCTCCCGGAGGAGATCGTTGATGATTATTGTTTTGATGGGTGTTTCGGGATGCGGCAAGACAACAGTCGGCACCAAACTGGCCAGCCACCTTGGCTGGGAGTATCAGGAAGGAGATGCCCTCCATCCACAAGAAAATATTCTAAAAATGTCAGATGGTGTTCCACTGAATGATGATGATCGCAAGCCATGGATTTCTATGATTTCAGCTTGGATTGATTCTCGTTGCGAGGCTGGCAGAGATGGTGTTATTAGCTGCTCTGCGCTCAAGGAGTCGTACCGGCGTACAATCAGAGGAAATCAAAAAAGCGTACAGTTTATCTACTTGCGTGGCACCAGAGAATTGCTCTCGCGGCGTCTAACCCAACGAAAAGATCATTTCATGCCACCAGATCTTCTCGACAGTCAGCTTGACCTTCTAGAAGAACCGAGCGCTCATGAACGCGCCTTCGTGGTGACGATTGACCGCACCCCCAACGATATAGTTAAAAGTATCTGTGATTTCCTAGGCCTACAATGAGCAGTCGTTCTTTGGAAAAGAGGCTCCGTATTTCTATCACTAGCTATGCATCCGCGGCTGCTTGTCACCCTCGGAAATGATCTCTGCCTCTCGTGAAGCCAGCCAGTGCAGTCTGTTACGAACAGTTGATTCTGGCGCTATATCACAGGCAAGCCGAACATATGTTGCGTGGTGACGCGCCTCGGATTCAAAAAGTCCACCATAAAACTTTTGCAGCTCTTCGTCATGAACATGATTTTTCAATAACGAAAATCGCTCGCAACTACGAGCTTCAATCAGACCCGCCACAAGCAAGCGATCGACTGCTCTGTCTGGCTCATTCTTACAAATCAATTTGTGGAGTTTGGGACCATAGTTACTCGGAGATAATTTTCTAAATTGAATATCTCGCCGCTCTAACAAATCAAGTACCATTTGAAAGTGTTTCAACTCTTCATTCACTATTTCAGTCATCGCCCGAGAAATTTTTGTGTTCTCGACATAGGCGAAGAGAAGATTCATTGCCACACCTGCTGCCTTCTTTTCGCAATGCGCATGGTCGATTAATATCTCATCGAGATTCTCGTCTACCTGCGAAAACCAGCGTTCAGGCGTATCAATTTGTAAGCTGAGCATAACCATAACGTGGGTTACTTTGGGTCACAGTGGATGGAATTATTTATACTGAAATAATGGATTGAACGAATTGCCTGCAGCACAATCGCCCTCCACGCACACTCATGATTGAATCGGATAAAAATGATTAGTTTTGATAACTCAGATAATTCATCTGAATTGGATCATAACCGCAACCTTCTTGGCAAAGCACTGATTCCATGCTCCACGGAACCGCTCACTGGATTTTTTCGAGATGGCCTCTGCCGAACATGTTCTGATGATACCGGCTCCCACACTGTCTGCGCTGTCATGACTGAGGAATTCCTTCAATTTACAGTCCAAGCAGGAAACGATCTTGTCACACCACGACCTGAATTCAATTTTTCTGGGCTCGTACCGGGTGATCGATGGTGCCTTTGTGCAGCTCGATGGCTTGAAGCCATGAGGGCAGGCTGTGCTCCACGAGTTGTTCTCGAGGCAACGAGTGAGAAGGCACTCGATGTCATTCCATTCGAACTCCTCCAACAACACATTGCTTAACGTTTCTATTCAGTCGGTGTTACGGCTCGTCGACAAGAAGAGTTTGTTTGCAGCGGTCCGCTCGGAACGACTACCAACAAATGAAACTTCGTCACCAATATGTAATTGAAACGTCGGCCCAGGATTTCGTATCTGCTGATTACTGCGCTGAATTGCAATGATTGTTACCCCTGTCTTTGCTCGAACATCCAGTTCACCAATTGTCTGGCCTGCGACAATGCTTCGTTGTGATATTCGACAACGTCCTAATTGATCATGAATATCTGGGCTATCTATCGACTGATTTGGTCGTCTTCTCACACCACTTCGCAAAAATCCGTAGTTTTCTAAACGAAGTTGATCAACAAGATCATCAATTTTCTCTTCTGGAACATCGTAGATACCGAGCACTCGCTCAAAAAGTGATAGTGCCGTTTCAAACTCTGCAGGCACAACAACATCTGCACCCAATAGTCGTAACTCATCAACTTCTGCCAAGTACTCTGTACGAACAAAAATCTCAAGTTCGGGTACGAGATCGCGTGCTACTCGTACGCTACGACGTGCACTTGCTGGATCAGAGATTGCTACCACAAAGGCCCGTGCACGAAAAATTCCGGCATGTTCTAGAATTGCCTGACGAGTACAGTCACCGTAGCGAATATCTATACCCAATAATCTCTCACTGCGCACCGTTTCTGGATTCAACTCCAAAATAACATGTGGAACGCCAAACTCGGCCAAAGCGGTTGCTAGGCTACGGCCATTAATGCCGAACCCAGCAATGATGACATGGTCTGATAAATCGATATCATCTTCTGGTGGCAAATCATGAAACATTCCACCAAGCCATGAGCTTTGTCCAAGCCAATCACAAAGTTGTGGCACAACAATTGTAAGAAGTGGTGCCGCAGCCATCGTAATAACAGCAGCAGCGAGAAATGTCTGGTAGTCATCACTTGTTAACAAGCCGACATCAGCTCCTCGTGATCCAAGAACGAATGAGAATTCGCCTACTTGAGCGATCGTCCCACCAGCAATAAGGCTCGTTCGGACGGGAAAACCTGCAAGCATCGCCGGGATTGCTGTGGCAAAAACCTTGAGTAGGACGATCACAAAAACGACGAGGCATACAAGTCCGACATGTGAAAAAACAAACGATATATCAAGTAGCATTCCCACAGATACGAAGAAAAGACTGGCGAGTGTATCGCGAAAAGGGAGCACTTCTGCAAAGGCCTGATGGCCGTATTCACTTTCAGAAAGTGCTAAACCGGCTATGAAAGCCCCGATAGCAAGTGATAAGCCAGCCGCCGCAGTGATCGCCGCTGTACCAAGGCAAATAAGTACAAGCGTTATCAGAAATAGCTCCCGGTTCCGTAGTCGCACTACTTCGTGCAAGACTTTCGGAATAAACTGCCGGCCAGCAAGAAGCACAGCAACGACGATAGAAAATCCAACGAGAACTGCCAAGAATGGATTTTCAACAAGTGCTTGAGCGCTTTGATGAGAGGTAATTTGATTATTGGGTGCTGCACTTACTCCAGCTGAAGCCGCTAACAAAGGCACCGCAAGCATTGCGATAATCACAAATAAGTCTTGCAGCAAGAGAACCGATATTGATATGCGTCCTGCCTGAGTACCAGATTGACTGCGATCCGATAACATTTTCAGAACAATTGCAGTACTCGACATGGCAATCAGGAACCCTGCAAAAATCGCTTGGGGAAGTGTTCCTACATGCCAACGACAGGCTGCAGCAATCAGAAGTGTTGTTCCAGCAATCTGTGGAAACCCAATACTTGCCATGAGTGGCAACATGGCAAGCAGTCGTGAAATAGATATTTCAAGTCCAACCGTAAACAAGAGGACGACAACGCCAATTTCTGCAAGGAGTTCAACGCTCTCCAGGTCATCAACCAGAGACAGTCCATAAGGGCCCACCACGACACCTGAGACAAGCAGACCGATGACACTGGGTATTTGTGCTCTTCCAAATAGGAAAACAACGACTGCTGTTACGGCAAAAACGACAAGAAGGTCAGAAAGAAACATTATTTAAATAGGAGAGGAGGGCAGCAGAGGTAATTTCATTCAGCACAAAAACTACAGGAAAATCATCAAATCCCCATAACCCATCCGGCTGGAAATCACACTAGGGGAAGCACTCTGTCTTCTGTTAGAGTCTCTGATAGGTACCAAAAACTTTGATATTCCCCTATGAAAGCTTGATACAAGTGGTTACCACGCAATCTCATTGGGCGAGGCTTCTGATCAGGAGTTTTTGTCCTGTCTTTGTATTCCTGTTTTCCCTTGGGCAAGCAGTTTTTTCCAATGAAAATGACTTTCTTAGAGTTGAGACTGATGTCTTTGCGGACCGAGATGACGTACCGATTGCTCACAGCCTAACACTGTTTTCATCCGAAGTAGCCTGGGACTTTCTTGACACCACAACTACGGAACAGAAGGAATCCGAATCTGAATCAAATCACACCAAAGCATTCAAAGGTGAGATTATTCTACACGACCCAACTCGAGAACGAGTTTTACTCATTGATCCTCTTCGGCAAGTGAAAACATCGATAGATAGTATCCAACTCGAACGATTACGTGTATCACTTGCAAAATGGGTACGTACATCGGATGACAAACTACTGTGTTGGGCTGGCGGTCCACATTTTGAGAATGGTATTCATGAGTCGGATGATGCAATTGAACTCGTTGGCCCGCGCGTGCAATACCGAATTGAAACCACAGATGCATCGTCACCAGAAATAGCAGGGCAATACAGACAGTTTGCAGACACGGCACTCCTATTACGTGCCCTCCTTCATCCGGGTGGTATTCCACCATTTCCTCGACTAGCACTAAACAAACGGATTGCATCCGAAGCCAAACTTCCGACATCTGTCACTCTTCAAATAGATTCTCGAGGTAGTCTTGTTACGTCCGGACTCTCCTCGATGATGCAACGCCACTTGTATTCAGTTCACCGCATTCATCCCGCGCTTCGAGCTGATGATTTACAACGAATTGCTGATGCCGAAGCCTGTATGGCAATCGCTGAAGAAGTGAGTCTTGCAGAGTACACACAGGCTGAAAAGAAATAAGTTTGGTTTCTTTCAGTACCTAATTATTTCGCAATCAAATTCTATAAAAAGATTTTACATCTTTAGTGAGTCCCCGGTGCAGTCGGAATGATCCGTATGATTGCATGATAAATCGTTACGGCCAAGAAATCTTAAGCATCCGGACGATATTTCCATTGGCTCCTATCTTTCCCAGGCCTTCTGGTGAATCAGGTCGCGGTGCTGTCCACCCGTCGGGATCACATAAAGCCTGCACAGTTGCTAGCTCTATTCATTTCAAAATCTATCTGACGAGGAACGGAGGCTTTTATGCTGGTATTGTCCCGAAAGCAAAATGAGCGCATTCGAGTTGGTGAATCAGTTGTGGTGACAATCGTAAGAGTAAATGGTGATAAAGTACGAATAGGCATCGAGGCACCATCTGAAATGCGGGTTTTACGGGATGAATTAGAAATCGATGCACTCGGAGACGTCATTCTTGAGGATGATGGTGTGTTACCAATAACAAGCTTTTGCAAACTTGCTGGGTAACCAGTTGAGAGATCCATTTTGGAAAACACTGCAAATGAAAATTTCTCGCAGAAACTAAGAGATAACAAGAGAAATAGACTGTTTTATAACGCGGTAAAGCAGCTGAAAGCGTATCGGCTTGCACTTTTTGCAATGTTGGCCTTCAGCATAGTAATTGTTTGTGTTTTCAGTCTAGCCTTTGTGCCACCTCAGTTTTATCAGTCGGTTATTAATATTGGATTGGAGGACCAGTCGATTGCAGGACGTTTTGTAACGCAGATAGCATCCGTCACGAATGAAATTCGACATGAAAACAAATGGGGTATCAGCGTGCGTGAAAATGAAATAAATGCATGGTTGGGAAATGACTTGCCTCGAAATCACCCTGAACTTCTTGGAAACGCATTGTGGGGCAGACTGTCCCGCCCACGTATCAAACTAGAACCACACCTATTTCGTATCGGAATAGAAGTTTCGAGGTGGGGAGTCACAACTGTGGCGTGGGCAGACATTGAGATCCGGCTTAAATCCACCACCCAATTCGCCTTAACCGTACAAAAGGCCGGCGTAGGGCAACTCCCTCTTCCTCGTAACGCTGTTCTTCAGGAATGTAAAAAGGCTCTAGAAAACGCCGGAATAGATACAAACATACAACGATATCGTGATCGAATTCTTCTCTTAGCGACTGTTCCTGCGAGTCTCACGAATTCATCCTCACAGGACACAGAAAGTCAGCAACCTCAACGTTGGCAGGTTGAATCTCTACGAATCGATCATGGCTCAGTCACAGTTACAGGAACAAGTTACATGAAAAAGAAATCTCGTACATTTCCAGAAGCCATACCATCAAATTAGAAATAACATGAGTAAAAAAAATAAAAAAGTAGTCGAGAATCAAATGTCAAAAGAGAGCACTCCTTGGAGTGAGACTCATGCCGACATGTGCAACGACCTTCCAAATACAATACTCGGGGATGACCTTGCGCTTGTTACTGAAAACATGGAGGCCATTCTTCGCTCACCTAGTCACAGCCTTGCGCAAGATGACCGTGCACTACTCGAACGGACTGAAATGCGAGGTGTTCGCATGCTTTTGGAACTTGGCAAACCAGAACTTGCGTTTCAGGAAGACAATATCGAGTCGACCGTTATTGTGTTTGGTGGTACTCAAATAATTGAAAGAAATGCTGCAGAAAGGCACCTCTCAGAAGCTCTTCG
>DONH01000309.1 GCA_003509235.1 Planctomycetaceae bacterium | reverse complement strand
AGAAGAGTTTCTTTCAAATATTCCAAAACTATTCAGGGCGGCATCTCGCCTCCATATGTTGTTGCTGGATAAGGGAACGATAAGAGATTTTTATATTGCTCTGGACATCTTGCCATCCTGTATCCCTTTTGCTGATGAGTATAACTCTTCAACAAAGATACGGATTCCCTTTGCTTTTACTATGAAGGGGCGATACGAGCGGTGCCTTTGTCGAGCCTATCACCTGTTTCGGGAAGTAGCGGATGAGTACTTGAATGGTCACTACTATGATGATCCAGAGAACCCTGGCAGAAAACGGCTGACAGTTCACTATCTGCGGCTTAAAGCGTTGGCAGAGTATATTAATGAAGAGGTAGAGCGAGTGAATAATGCTATGCCGCCAAGTAGTGCGCTGGAATACGTTAAGCAAATGGATACGGTCCAAATGGAGCGGGAGAAGATAATGGGCGAAGCGTGCGAGGTGCAAGGGTGTGCCTTGGATAAAGATCTTCGTTTCCAGCCTATTGATTTTGAGGCTTATGAGCTTCCTGTTGTTCAGGACCTGCCTGCCTTAAAAACTGTTCAGCCAGCCATCATTTCATTTAGTCGAGATATTTATTCGGATCGAAAAGCAGATATTCTTGCATTGCTTGAATCGATAAAAGAATAAAAAAAAGCGACTTCAACAGCGGGATGCGTGTTGAAGTCGCTCAATCTGTCTGATCAGGGCTTAACCGTCTTTATTAATCTGGGAAATAATCTTGTTTAATACTTCGGACACTTCACTTTCTGCGACCTGACATGTTCCAACGGCCTTATGTCCGCCACCACCGAAAGACAACATAAGTTTACCCACGTCCGTCTTGCTGGTTCTGTTGGTTATGGAGTGTCCGACTGTGAGAACCACGTTCTGCTTTTTGAACCCCCATATGACTCGTATGCTGACGTTGCAGTCAGGGTACAGGGTATAGATCATGAAGCGGTTGCCGCAGTAGATAGGGTCCTGACTGCGTAGATCTATGACAAGGGCATTGTCATAGACCGTCGTATTATCTTTGAGCATTTGGACGAAGTTGTCCTGGTCCTCGTAGTATTTGTCGATACGCTCTTTGACGTCAGGAATCTGCATGATTTTTTCAGCACTTAGAGTCCGACAGTACTCGATCATATCCAACATGAGCTGGTAGTTGCTGATCCGGTAGTTTCGGTATCTGCCAAGGCCGGTTCGCGGATCCATGATGTACCCAAGCAGAATCCAGCCTTCCGGTGCCGTGATGTCTTCAACGGAGAGTTGTGCTGAGTCGACCTTGTCTACAGCGTCGAGCATGGGGGTAAAGGCGTCGGGGAATTTGTCCGCTCCATAGTATTCATATATTACCCGCGCACAGCTTGGCAGAGGTTTGGATGCCCCTTCAAACTCAATGTTTCCCAGCCGTTCCATTTCACTGGTGTGGTGATCGAACCATAAGCCACATCCTTCAACATAGGGGACATTTGCCAAAACATCCTTCCGCCCGACTTCAACTTTTCCATCCTGCAAGTCTTTGGGATGGGCAAAGAGGTAATCATCGATAATTCCAAGGTGTTTGAGCAGGGTAGCGCAGACAAGACCATCAAAGTCAGACCGGGTGACAAGTCTCATGAAACAACTCCGTTATTAGATCATTGTGTTGGGACTGCGACACCTTACGCAGTAAGGCACAGTTAATTGATATTGTTATCTTCCAGGCGAAAAAAAGTCAAAACCCGAGCATTATTATTTGGGCTTTCTATTGATTTTCCCTGCGCGGAGTTCTCGGAGCCTAATCCCAGATTCCCTACCACGGTTCTGCCACTCTGGAGGAAGCGTAGTGGCAAGGATGGTTTGTAGATCTCTCTTGGCTATTTCAGAATAGTCGGTGCCTTGGTCTGCTTTAACAAGAGAAAAAAATGCGTTGAATGTATCTGACAGATGCAGAGCCATGAGCAGGTCGACTCGAGTGCCTGGTCGCAATTGAGTATACTGCCCGCCGATCATGTGCCACTTGCTCGCAATTGCACCTCCTGCAACATATACATTGGAGAGTCGAAGACGTTTTGTGAGGTTTTTAGCTATTGTGACCCCTGCGTAGTCATGGCCGTGATGTTTGGGGAGGTCTGAGGTGGGTGTCAGAGTTTTTCCGAGATCGTGGCACAACCCCATCCAAGCGGCTAAAGGGTCACCTGCCAGTTTGTCCATTATGCGACAGGTGTGCTCAATGACATTTGTATCATGATATGCCGGTGGGCCTGCTGGGATTGCTTCAGCCGCAAGAAATTCCTCGAACCAGGGAGCAAGGCAATTGCTTTTGGTCAACAGGCGCAAATAGTTTCCTGGGCGAGGAGCTGAAAGAGCTTTGACTGTTTCTTGACCAATTCGATCAGCGAATACGGAATCAAGCAGTCCCGCTTTGGCTACCTGTTGCATGGTGTCTATTAACGAAGGGTGAATCGAAAAGTCTGGAAAGCGAGCTGCAAACCGTGCGGCTCTGAATACTCGAAGGGGATCATCCATGAATGATTGTTGAGAAGCGGGGCGTAGTGTTTTGCTTTTGAGATCTTCGAGCGCCTTCGGGTGGCAGTAGAGATCTCCGTTTTCATCCAGCAGCAGTGAATTGACAGTGAGGTCTCTGGACAGTAATTCTTCGTTGATGCTTTCGCCACGCGGAAAGGAAAATTCTTGCTTGTCGATGAGGTAAATAGGGAAGGCCCTACCAACCAACTGGGCGGACGGGTGTTTTTGCTCAAACTCCTTTTGGGTCACACCGGTTACCAGATAGTCTCTGTCGATAATCGTGTTTCCCAATAATAAA
>DONH01000469.1:7832-8780 GCA_003509235.1 Planctomycetaceae bacterium | reverse complement strand
GAAAGGGTACCCTCGACGTCAATTTCAAGAATAACCCATTTCCCATGGGTGAGGCGAGGTGTGACCTCATCTTCCAGCGTTCCGTACCAATATTCGCGGCCATATACCTGGCAGCACTCAATAAATCGGGCTGCTTTTTTAGCATTTTCAAACTCTTCCGGAGACAAAAAATGGTAGTCGACACCTGGCTTTTCTCCAGTACGCGGCGGCCGTGTAGTTGCAGAAATGCTTGGAATGAGTGACGAGAAGTCAGAAAGGAGTCGGCGGAGAAGCGTTGACTTCCCGACCCCGGAAGGGCCAGAGAGAACGACAAGTTGACCTTCAGTTTGACTCATCGTAATGTTTTACCCCACTACGAGTAGGCTTGGAAAGTGGCCCCTCGGCAATGCGGGTATTTCTTGGGCGAGGCTACTCGATGTTGGCGGCTTGTTCGCGGATTCTTTCGACCTGCGACTTCAAGTCAACGACAGCATGGGCGATGGCAACATCAACAGATTTTGACCCGATGGTATTGGCCTCGCGGCCAAGTTCCTGAGCCAGAAAGTCAAGACTACGGCCAGGCGCGGTGTCATGGAGGAGACTTCGGAATTGATCAAGATGGCTTTCTAACCGCACCAACTCTTCTGAAATGTCAGATCGATCGGCAATGAGGGCAACCTCGCGGATCACGTCGTTGTCGTCCAGGCGTGTCTGGTGTGTTTCCAGGACTTTTGCAACACGGTCTAGAAGGCGTTGCCGGTGTTCGGCAACAACTTCTGGAACACGCTTACGTATTTGCTGCACCAGATCTCCGATTGAAACACAGGCCTGTTCGAGATCGGAAACCAGCGCCGCCCCTTCGGACTGCCGCATGGTATCAAGTTGACTTACTGCTGCTGAAGTTGCAGCAGCAACAACAGGCCATGTTGCTTCAACAGCTGATGCGTCCGGTGGTGCATCAAGCAAGAC
>DONH01000469.1:0-7535 GCA_003509235.1 Planctomycetaceae bacterium | reverse complement strand
TGATGCGTCCGGCGGTGCATCAAGCAAGACACCCGGGAGACCCAGAAGCGGATCGATCGTTGGAGGTGTTGCGATGCCTCGTTGATCACAGAAAGACTCCCAGTCATCGAGATACGCACCGAGTTGATCTTGGTCAAGCCGACGACCCGTTGGAACAGCCGACCCACTCACTTCGATGGTTATTTGAAGACTCCCTCGCTTGATACATTCGCGGATCAGTCCTTCAAGCCGTGGCTCAAGAAGATGGAAACCTTCACGCGTGCGGATGCTACATTTGAGATGGCGGTGATTGACACTGCGAATCTCAACTCTGCAGGCAACGCCCTGGTTGTCGGCAAACCCTTCGCCGCATCCGGTCATGCTGCGGGCCATGGTAGTCCTCCAGGTTTACTCAGCCGACTTCTCTGCCGCCGAAGCCGGTTCAGGCGAAGCGTCAGGTTGCGACTCGTTTGTGGGTTCTGGGGGGGTAGAAGAATTTTTTTCTTCAGGCTTTGCGCCTGGTTCCGATTCGCCGGTAGCAGCAGGAGTTTCTGAGGAATCATTGGCAGGATCCGGGGCTATCTCCGCTGGCATCGCTTCAGTTGTTCCGAGACCGTCCATTGCTTCGGGTGCCGCTGCTCCTAGGTTTGTACTAAAAAGTGACTGCTGCGTCCCAAGTACGTTAATAGAGAGAATGCAGAGCAGAATCCAGAATGTAGCGACGCCAATCGTGATCTTTGTGAACAAGTCACCAGCTTTGGTACCGAATGCACTTTGGCCACCCATACCGCCGAGTGCACCGGCAAGTCCACCCCCACGTCCGCGCTGAATGAGCACCAGCAGAATGAGAAACACTGACGTGGCAACGAGCATGAATCCAAGAAAGAAGCGAACGAACATGAGCATTGCGAATGAATTCTCCAAAACAGTCAAACGGCCGAAGGGCGGAAACTATCGCCCAATGTATCGTCAGCAGCCATTCTGGGCTATCCCGATGACACGAATTAGCTGGCGTGAGCAAATTGTTCGGCAATTGCCAGAAAGTCTTCGGCTTTGAGGCTCGCGCCTCCAACCAGTGCCCCGTCGATATCGGGCTGTGCAGCCAAAACTCCGGCGTTTTCGGGTTTTACACTGCCACCATACTGGATTACCACCTGATTGGCAGTCGCTTCATCAGCATGTTCTGCCAGCTGCTTACGGATCAGAGCGTGGACTTCCTGCGCCTGTTCAGGCGTTGCGACCTTTCCAGTACCGATTGCCCAGACGGGTTCGTAGGCAATGATCGACTTGGCAAGGTCCGCTGCACTAAGCCCAGCCAGCGAGCCAGAGATCTGTTCTGTAACAACGGCCGCTGTTCGGCCTTGATCGCGTTCTTCTAGGGTTTCACCAACACAAATGATCGGCGTGAGGCCGGCGGCGAGTACGGCTTTGGCTTTCGTGTTGACAACACTGTCGGTCTCGCCAAACAGTGTACGTCGTTCAGAGTGCCCAACTATGCAGAAGGTGCAGCCGACGTCGACGAGCATTGTAGGAGAAATCTCACCTGTAAAAGCACCTTTGGGTTGATCGTGCAGGTTCTGGCCACCAAGAGCAACACCGGAATGACCCGCGTTATTGGTCAGTTCAAGTGTTTGTGCAACTGGTTCAAGGTAAATTGACGGAGGGCAGAGAATCAGGTTGCAGTCGCCGCAGGAGTGGGCACCAGTCGCCACAGCTTGAGCGAGTGCGACCGCTCCAGCGTGGTCAAGATTCATCTTCCAATTTCCAGCAACGATCCGGCGGCGGATGGCCATTCTCACTCCTTGGGTTTGGTTTTATTGATGTGCTCGGTTGTTCCAAGAGACGCAGTGTAGTGCGAAAACATGACACGCACTAGACGGCGGTGGTATGAACGGGTTTGTATTTGCTCAGCACCGAAATCAGTGCACTATCCAACCAGACTCGCCCCTGCGTAGCTGCCGAGTATGGCAACTCGGGTGCACCGCTTTTCAAGCGACGCGATTGCCCGCCGCACACGAAGGTCATCACGGTGACCCTCGAGTTCGACAAAGAAAATGTAGCCTCGTTTTTCGCCTGGAAGAGGAAAAGACTCAATCCAGGTGAGATTGAGCTTTTGCCGCTTTGGTATGGCAAGCGCATCAGCAAGTCCACCCGGACGGTGTTTGATTTCAAACATTAAGGCGGTTTTATCTCGACCGGTCCGTTTGGCGTCGGCATGCCCGATAACAGCAAAACGGGTTGTATTTCCAGCGATATCTTCAATGTTTTCAGCCAGGATGGATAGGCTGTGATGGACGCCTGCCTGACGACTGGCTATCGCTGCAGACTTTGACTCACGTGCTGCTTTTTCGGCAGCCGCGCTTGTGCTGGTCACCTCAATCAACTGTGCATCAGGAAGGTGCCGCGCCAACCAATTACGGCATTGCGAGAGTGCCTGTGGGCGACTGTAAACCTTTTTCACGTCATGGCGTTCGCAGGCCGCAAGAAGATTGTGGTGAATGCGTAATGGGACTTCAGCACAGATTTTGACTGACATGCGCGATAAGTTATCGAGTGTGTCAGCAATTCGTCCATCGGTTGAGTTTTCGAGAGGAACGACACCGTAGTGCGAATGACCAGCATGCACTTCCTCGAATGCAGCAGAGATGCTGGATACTGGTACGAATTCAACTGCATTTCCAAAACGATGAAGAGCAGCAAGATGACTGTACGTCCAGGCAGGACCAAGATGAGCTACCCGTAAGTGCTGCTCAATAGCACGAGAACCTGAGATTAGTTCACGAAAGATCGATTTGAGGCTGTCGTCGGCGAGTGGTCCTTCATTCGCCGCCGCTACCCGGTCGAGGACGAGCTCCTCCCGGGATGGATCGTATGTCAGTTCACCACTCGCCGATTTGAGGTGGCCGATATCTCGGGCAACATCAGCACGTTGATTCATGAGGGAAACAAGTTCATGATCAATCGTATCGATTCGTTTTCGTAAGGTCGTCAGACCTGGCTTTCTTTTGGTGGTTTTTTTGCGGGTCGCTTTGGTCTTGCGTGATGCCATGATGTTCACTTCTTGAACCGGAAAAATAACAGGGTTGTGTACACACCATACCCCACTGGACAGTTGAGTGAGGCCACTCCGTTGATCGAGATTTCAAGAATTCTGGTTCCGCGAGGGAGCCCGTCAAAATGGCAGTCTCTGGGAGCTGGCAACCACGTATTCTCAACTCTACCGTCTGAATTCCTTCCGTAAATACGCTGTTTTATTCGATTCCTCGGTTTGAGGGTGCAGAAACGAGTCTTTCGAAGCTATGGCACGGGCTTTGCAATCTTCTTTCCTTGTCAGGGCAGACCGACAAAACCGGCCCGGAGACGTGGTCGTCAACCGCGGATGGCCGGCCCCCGGATACGGGAACGTGCTGGACGGTCGTTCGACGGAATAGAAAAGCGTGGACATCGAAGGAGGAACACAAGGCATGGCAACAAAACAAGGCGAAAAAATAATAGGTATCGATCTGGGAACAACAAATTCAGTTGTTGCCGTCATGGAAGGCAAAGAACCAAAGGTTATTGCCAATAAAGAGGGTAACCGCCTCACTCCGAGTGTTGTGGCCTTTAACGATAAAGGTGAAACACTCGTTGGTGATATCGCACGGCGGCAGGCAGTGACGAACCCAACGCGAACAATTTACTCAATTAAGCGATTTATGGGCCGTCGTCACAACGAGGTGGCAAGTGAAGAAAAAATCGTCCCTTACGACGTTGTTGGTGGTTCGGAAGATTACGTCAAGGTGAAAGTAGGCGACAAGGAGTTCACACCGCCAGAAATTTCTGCCACGGTGCTGCGGTCTCTCAAAGAGTCGGCAGAAAGCTACCTCGGCCACAAGGTCAATAAGGCGGTCATTACTGTTCCGGCATACTTCAACGACGCACAGCGACAGGCAACCAAAGACGCGGGGCAGATTTCTGGTCTCGAGGTCATGCGAATTATCAATGAGCCAACTGCAGCTGCACTAGCCTACGGCCTTGAGAGTAAGAGCCAAGAAAAAATAGCTGTCTTTGACCTTGGAGGTGGAACGTTTGACGTTTCTGTTCTTGAGGTGGCTGACGGGGTGTTTCGTGTAATCAGTACCAATGGTGACACGCACCTTGGTGGTGATGACTTTGATCAGACGCTGATTAATCACGTTGCCGATCAGTTCAAAAAAGAGCAGGGCATTGATCTGCGCGACGACACCATGGCATTGCAGCGACTGCAGGAAGCGTGTGAAAAAGCGAAGAAAGAATTGAGTTCTGCACAAAGTAGTGACATCAATCTACCATTTATTACTGCCGACGCCTCAGGACCAAAGCATCTTCAAATAACCATTACCCGAGCACAGTTTGAAGAAATGTGTGACGGACTTGTTGAAAGGTGCCGAGGGCCAGTTCTTCAGGCACTCAAGGATGCCAAGCTCGATGCAAAAGATATTGATGAGGTTGTCCTCGTTGGTGGTTCGACACGGATCCCGAAGGTCCAGGAGCTCGTGAAGAGTGTTTTTGGCAAGGAACCGCATAAAGGTGTGAATCCAGATGAAGTCGTCGCCCTTGGCGCTGCAATTCAAGGTGGTGTGTTGGCTGGTGACGTTCAAGATGTGCTTTTGCTTGATGTGACACCATTAAGCCTTGGTATCGAGACCGAAGGAGGATTGTTCACCAAACTTGTTGAACGCAATACAACAGTGCCAACAGAGCGTAAGCAGGTCTTTAGTACGGCCGCTGATAACCAGACTGCAGTGACGGTCAGTGTTTATCAAGGTGAGCGGTCGATGGCAAAAGACAATCGCCTGTTAGGCCAGTTCAATTTGGAAGGAATTCCACCAGCACCCCGCGGTACTCCGCAGGTAGAAGTGAAATTTGATATTGATGCAAACGGTATTCTCTCGGTGAATGCAAAAGATCTTGGGTCGAACAAGGAACAGTCCGTTACGATCGAGCAATCAAGCGGTCTTAATGAAGAAGAAATTGAGAAGATGCGTAAGGATGCAGAGTTGCACGCCGAAGAGGATAAGCAGAAGCAACGGCTAGCTGAAGTACGGAATCGTTCCGAGGCGCTCTGCTTTCAAACAGAAAAGCTCATTAAAGAAAATGATGAGAAGTTATCGGATGCTGACAAGGCTCCGCTTGAGGCAGCGATTGCGAAAGCTCGTGAAGCAGCCAAGGGTGAAGATGCTGATGCTGTTCAATCAGCTCATGATGCTCTTGAGCAGGCTTCCCACGCACTTTCAAAGGTGTTGTATGAGTCGCAGGCGGCAGACGCAACGGGTGGTGATCAGGCAGGTAGTGAACCAGCCGGTGCCGCAGCAGCTTCGGACGACACGATCGATGCCGAGTTTGAAGTCAAGCAAGACGACGAGTAAGCCGTCTAACTGGAGGTGCCGAGAGCGGCACCTCCAGTCGACATGCGCAGGGGATGTTCTATCCGGAAGGACTATTGAAAGCGTTGCTGCGCGCGAATGCAGTTTGAAAGGAATGATCTGATGGCATTTCGATTTGATAAATTCACAATCAAGGCTCAGGAGGCGGTTCAGCGTGCAGTAGACCTGGCTGCAGATCGCGGCAATCCACAAACAACGCCTGTGCATCTATTGTTTGCATTGCTTGCCGAACAGGAAGGGATCGTGCGTCCCTTGCTTGAGAAGATTGGCGTGGATCGACCGCACCTCGAACGAATTATTGAAGCCGAACTTTCTCATCTCCCAAAGGTTGCCGGCGGGGCACAACCGCAGCCTGATCAGGAACTCATCAAAGTTTTTGAGATCGCAACGTCGGAGTCGGGGACGATGAAAGATGATTTTGTCTCAACAGATCATCTTCTCATTGCGATTTCCAAGGCTCCATCGAAGGCGCAGAATGTACTGAAACTTGCCGCTGTCACTGAAAAGGAATTGTTGGCGGGGTTGCAGGCCGTGCGTGGTAGTTCGCGTGTCACTGATCAGAGTCCAGAAGAGAAGTTTCAGGCACTGGAAAAATATGGCATTGATCTTGTGCAGCGAGCGAGCCAAGGGAAATTAGATCCTGTTATTGGTAGAGACTCAGAGATTCGTCGAGTGATCCAGGTGCTGTCGCGGCGTACAAAAAACAATCCGGTTCTGATTGGTGAGCCAGGTGTCGGGAAGACGGCCATTGCTGAAGGGCTTGCGTTACGGATCGTGCAGTCTGATGTTCCGGAGACGTTGCGGAATCGACAGGTAATCGCACTGGATCTCGGTGCACTTATTGCCGGTACAAAATATCGTGGGGAATTTGAAGACAGACTCAAAGCAATTCTGCGAGAAGTTGAAGCAGCCGCTGGCAACGTTATCCTTTTTATTGATGAACTCCATACGGTTATTGGTGCCGGTGCAGCTGAGGGCGGGTCTGACGCAGCGAATCTGCTCAAGCCTGCGCTTGCGCGTGGGGAATTGCGGTGTATCGGCGCAACCACCCTTGATGAATACCGCAAGCATATTGAAAAAGACGCTGCTCTCGAGCGGCGGTTCCAGCCGGTATTTGTGGGTGAGCCTTCAGTCGAGGACACGATAGCAATTTTGAGGGGCCTGAAACCACGGTATGAGGCTCATCATAAGGGTGTGAAAATTAACGACTCAGCACTTGTCGCTGCGGCTGAGTTATCACATCGGTATATCGCAGACCGCTTTCTACCGGATAAGGCCATAGACTTGATGGACGAAGCAACCAGCCGCATTGCGATGGAGTTGCAGAGTGTTCCGAGTGAGATTGATGAGGTGCAGCGACGCCTTGTCCAGCTTGAGTTAGCTGGCCGGCAGCTGGCGGAAGAAACGGAGTCACATGCCAAGGATCGGCTTGTTGAGATTGAAGCCGAAGCAGCAGAACTACGCAGGAAATTAGCAAGTCTTCGTGAACAGTGGGAGGCGGAAAAATCTGGCGTCGGTAGCGCGCAGGAACTGCGGCAGAAGCTCGAGGAAGCCCAGCTTGCTTTTGATCAGGTAAATGTTCAAGTGAATGAGCGTCAGTCACTCGGCCAGGCGGTGAGTGAGGAAATGTATCAACAACTCTATGAGCTAGATGTAGCTAAAAAACAACTGGCATCGCGCCTTGAACAGGAAGAGGCGGACAAAGAAGCTGCCGAGAAAGAGTCTGGTAAGGAAAAGAAGCCAACCAAGCGTTTGCTGCGGCGGTCTGTTGGCCCCGAAGAGATTGCAGAGGTTGTGAGCTCTTGGACCGGTATTCCCGTTACCAGGCTCGTTGAAACGGAGCGGGCCAAATTGCTTGTTCTGGAAGACCGGCTCCATCAGCGTGTGGTTGGTCAGGAGGAGGCTGTGGAAGCAGTGAGTAATGCGGTTCGGCGAAGTCGGTCTGGCTTGCAAGATCCGAATCGTCCAATAGGTTCATTTATTTTTCTCGGGCCGACCGGTGTCGGAAAAACAGAACTGTGCAAGGCGCTAGCCGAAGTGCTTTTTGACGATGAGAACGCTATGGTGCGAATTGACATGAGCGAATACATGGAGAAGCACACGGTTGCAAGGTTAATTGGTGCTCCGCCTGGATATGTTGGCTATGAAGAA
>DONH01000428.1 GCA_003509235.1 Planctomycetaceae bacterium | reverse complement strand
TGTTCGGCCATTGCCCGGTCCTCGTGCTTCCGGTCACTCTCACAGGGCACCTGGATCAGTAACCCGACGCCATCTCCTTCTTCGCCATGAAGATGCGGTGATGCCCACATGGTCAATCGTGGGAGGTAAGTTGACAACGTGTCGCAGCCTGGCTGAGGAATCAGTCCAAAAGATTTTTGCAGAACTTGAAGTGCCTGTCGTTGATGCAGCGCGTCAGCGAGTGCTGCCCGGATGTCTGGAAGAAAGTGACCGCGAAGAGTGTTTCTGTCAGACTCGAGAATTTGCGATGAAAACAGGCGTTCCAGAGGCATCGGTTGATTCAGTCGTGCAGTGGACTGTCGGCCTCTTTGGGGCACGGGCACCCGCTGTCTTTGAAACAATGAAACAATGTCCGCAAGCGACTGAACTGCCCCCACTTATTGGAGATAGTGGGTTACCCACAGCGGCTGCGGTATTTGTGATAGAGAAAGAATGGGCGGTGTCTCTTGGTGACTTGATCGAACGGCGGCTCATGGTGGTATTTGATCCTCGACTGTCTCTGGCAACGCTTCAGGACCTCGCGGATGTCCTTGTGGCAATGGGCCATCTGCAACGTTCTGACCGAGAGTCGGCTATCACTAAAGAAATAACACATTTGCAGGAGTACTATGGGAAAGAGATTGTTTCACAGTGAGTTGTAAACATGGAGCAGTACGAGCAGTGGTAACATAACCTTTCTCCAAGGCACGAGGAATCGGTACATGACAAACTCGACGAAACGATGTGTGCTGGCGCTCGATCAGGGAACAACATCAAGCCGAGCAATTCTTTTTGATAAAGCAGGACGACCACTTGCTACGAAGCAAGAAACCTTTCCGCAGCATGTCCGCAGCATGGAAACGGGGGCGGACGGCGGTGGAGTCGATCAGGCTGTCGTCGAGCACGACCCTGAAGATCTCTGGAGGACCCAAATTGGTTGCGCAAGCCAATGCCTTTCAGAAGCTGGAGTGCGACCAGAAGAGGTCGCTGCGATTGGTATCACAAATCAGCGGGAGACGACCGTTTTGTGGGATCGGGCTACTGGGAATCCAGTTGCTCCAGCGATTGTGTGGCAGAGTCGTGTGTCGGCACCCATTTGTGAGCGACTGAAGGGGGACGGTCTTGAGCCGGAAGTTCGAAGGCGAACCGGCTTGCTCATCGACCCGTACTTTTCAGCCACGAAAATCATGCATTTGTTTGAAAAGTATGATGGTTTAAGAGAACGCTGTGAATGTGGTGAGGTGTTGTTTGGCACAGTTGACAGCTTTCTCATATGGCGATTAACCGGTGGACGTGTACACGCCACAGATGTCACGAATGCAAGTCGTACGCTGCTTTTTGATATCTCGACTGGCGAGTGGTCAGATGAACTCCTGAAAATATTCAACGTGCCGCGCGCCATGTTGCCGCAGGTGCAGCCGTCATCGGGAATCTTTGGTGAAGTGGACGACGGGTGGCTCGGCGCACCTATTCCTATTGCCGGATGTGCTGGTGACCAGCAGTCATCTGCTTTTGCACATGGCTGTGTTGAGGCGGGTGATGCGAAGGCAACATATGGAACAGGTGCATTTCTTCTTGAATCGACCGGTACGAAACCAGTACTCGATGCAAAGGGGTTGCTGGCAACACCGGGGTGTTCGCTTGGACCCGGTCCAGCATTGAAGTCGTACTGTCTTGAGGGCTCGGTGTTCGTGGCAGGAGCACTTGTTGGGTGGTTGCGTGACGGCCTTGGGCTGATAGAACGATCGAGTGACATTGAGCCACTGGCCAGAAGTGTTTCAGACGCGGGTGGTATTGTACTCGTGCCAGCTCTTGCAGGGCTCGGTACGCCGCACTGGGATCCTTTTGCTCGGGGCTTGATTGTCGGCTTAACGCGTTCGACCGAAAAATCGCACATTGCTCGAGCTGCTCTTGATGCAATTGCCTTATCAGTAGCAGAGGTACTGGGCTGCCTCGAGGCTTCAAGCGGCCATCGACTCCCTCGCCTCCGCGTCGATGGAGGTGCCTGCGTCAATGACCTACTCATGCAAATTCAGGCAGATGTGCTCGGCGTACCGGTTGACCGTCCTGCTGTTCTGGAGACGACAGCGCTGGGCGCCGGGTTGCTAGCAGGTCTCGCAACCGATTTTTATCCAAGCGCGGCTGCGATTTCAGAAGCCAGAGGCATTGAGAAAACATTTCATCCTCAGATTGACGAGTCACAACGTCGGCAACGGCTTGATCAGTGGCAAAATGCTGTTGGTCGTTGCCAAGGATGGGCACGCCCAGTTGAGGTTGATTGGTACTGAAGAGTATATTTCTAGCGATGAGGATTCAACGGAGTACTGTGCCGTCACTCTGTGATGGCTGTTCGGCAAGCATGACTCTACTGGTGTATCGCTGTGGATTAGCTGCAAATGCGGCGCGTGTTTCAGGGCTTTCAAAGAGATAGATTCTTTTCTGATAGGTAACCCCATACCGACGTTGGCCGGCACTTGTTTTACCGCTATCGATAGCAGCGACCGGGTCGTCTCCTGATAGTGCAGGGGAATAACGGTCTGGATCAGAGAGAAACGTCTGCTGTTGCTCGAGGCCGCTAAACAGATAGGTTCTACCACGATGTCGTGCGCCCCACCGTGCTTGTCCCTCGACCCAGTTTCCTGTCTCCATCAGGGCGACAGGACAGTAGCCCTCAAGGCCAAGAGGCATCGTTTTCTGGGGCGGCGTTTCTTCCAGATCATCAATGCCTGCGGCCTGGCTCGCATATGTAGCCTGGGCTGGCTTCCTGACAGTCTGTTTCTTTTCCTGTGTCTGTGGTTGCGAAGAAAAAACGCTAAATGGTTTCTGGATAGCAGCCAGTAGCGGATTAATAGTCTGTTGAGGCGTGTCTACTGTCTCTGCCGATTGCTCGTTGGTTTTCTCGGTTGCTGCAACGGACCGTTGTGATGCGGCGGATTGATTCGGAGCGGTAGCGGTGGCGTTATACGACTGTGTTGAGGATGCGACGGCTGCCCCGGCTGCTGCGGGCAGCCATGGTGATTGGGCCATGCTTCGTGGCTCAATGTGTTCCGGTTTGGGGTTGATCAATGAGGAGGAAGCGGTGGCTTTGGGCGCGACCGGGATTACCCGTGGCGTTGTGTCGAGAGAGGATGCGATCTGATTTGGGCCTGCTGGTGTTGCCGTTTCAGGATGAAGGTGTCCGATCTCCGGCTTCCATGGGGTGGTGGCTGCGGCGATGCTTCCTGGTGTTGCGGCTTCAGTTGCGACGGAAGGCTCTGGCGCTGGATGCCAGGGCGCCGTTGTAGTAGCCGGTTCGTCAGCATTGGCTTGAAACCGAGATGACTGTGTTTGTTGATCATTTGTTGCGACTAAATCCTGAACTGGAACTGTCTGTTCAGTCGATGGATAGCGAGTGACTGAAATCTTCTCTTGTGAAATTTTGTCTTGTGTGATCGGTTGACGAATGGTCTCAGGAGGAGACGCTTCAGTCATTGCGAAACTCGATAGTCCACGAACTTTAGCCGCGATACCGCTGACAGATTCTGATGCAGTCGTTGGACCAGTGGCCGCACCATCAGCGAGAAGAGTACCAGCGGTAGAAAAGTCAGTTGAAATTTTTGGTGTCGCAGCAGTAACCGAGATCGCGTTTTCGAGGCTCGATGATTGACCATCAATCTGCGCCCTAGTACTTGTTTGCGGTAATTGCCGGGCAACCGTTGCAATGAACAAGGCAGTGGAACTGGGGCATTCAAATCGTGTGATTACTTTGCCGTTGGTGTCGAGAATGCACCCACTTGGAACGTGCTGAATGTGAAGTTCGTTGGTTATGTCAGGATGTGCGTCAACGTCAATTAAAACGCACTCGAAACATGCAGACAATAACGATACCGCGTCAGCATCAGTGAGAACATGTTTACGAAGTTGGGCCGACGCCGGGCTCCATTCTGCAGTGAACATCACCAAAACCGGCCGTTGGTATCGCGCAGCGACGGTCTGAGCTGCAGGAATCGATTGGTGTAAGGTAAGGGAATTTAGTTCTTGCCCCTGTGCAGGGATTGCACACAAGGCGAGCCAGCATATGAATGCAGGAAGTGAAGTGGTTGGCTTGAAAACAGTGCGCTTCGCCGTACCGAATCCAGGAGCCTTCAAAAACTGTTGGGACTTGAATTGGTACAGGTGCGTCAGACTAATTCCTAACATCGTTGGGACCTCTACATAAACGTTCAGCGGCAGCACCGGGCCACCATTGTTGGTTGTATCGGTCAAACGCTGCAGAGAAATCAGAGAAGATTTTCCGAAAAGTAAGGAGTTTCCGTGGAAATACTCAAAACGGCTTCGCTAAACGCCCTAGGCGACCTATTTCTCGGATTTACGGACGATGAATGGGCTACTTGACGAGTCCCGCTGTCGTGTGGATACTTTGTGCGTAGTGATACCCATGTATCGCGACGGTGCGAACGGGGCTCCCTGAGGACTAGCTTGCTTGGGGTAAACATTTCGATTCTTGTGCAGGTTTTTGCCTCAGAATTGTAAATGGATGCACAGAGTTTCGTTCAAATTCGGTCGAATCCGCCAAATGTGGTGGATGCAACTGGGTGGGTTGGAGAGGGCGTCCTCGTGAGAGAACGTGCTATTCCGCCAGAGTCGGCGAATTGTTGATTTGCCCATCTCGGTGCGTTCGACTCATGGTTTTTGCCTAGGGATATGTGTTTCCCTCTCGATATCGCCCTGGTGGTACGGGGTGGATAAGAAACGGTTTCTACCGCAGCACGAACAGCTATTCGGTTCATCACGTGATTGTGTTTTCTGCTTGGCAGTTATTCATGAATAAATCATTCAGGTGAATCGGCAACTCGAAGTGTTTAGTGGTTTCAGAACGTGGCTGTTGGCCTCGTGGTGGAATACTCCCCGATGGGGCAGTTCAAAATTAAGACTGGCATATTCTGGTCAAAACGGCCAGAAAAGTAGTTTTCGGAGCATGAAAGAAGAATATGGCAAAGCGTAGACGTTCTCGATCAGGTGGTCGTTCAGGCTATGGCGGAGGTCAAGGCGGTCAACAAGGCGGTCAAGGTGGCCATGGTGGTCGTCGCAGAAGGTATCGACGCGGCGGC
>DONH01000256.1 GCA_003509235.1 Planctomycetaceae bacterium | reverse complement strand
ATCACCACAAGCAATTCAATGAGCGTAAAGCCACCACTACGAGTAGCCTTCGATGAATGATTACGCATAGGCATAGTGTCTCTCCAGAAGTACGCGTTTTTTATTTCCGTCCCGCCAATGACGTAGATATATCGGGTTTCGGAATAGAAGTAAAACGTGGAAATGGAGATTGATGAAGCCGTTGGCGGGTAAGAATTTGAGGCAGGGTCCGCGCGATATTGGGATAATCCCCGGATTCGCCGCTAAAAGTGCAGTCGATGTTCTCGAGGAGCCAGATCGAGCTCATTGACATTCGGGAATAAAGGACACCGGCAATCACAGCAAGAATTCCAGCAATGTCATAGATTGTCTGTAGCCTCGGAAGAGACATTTGTGCGAACAGAATGAGCATTGGCATCGAGAAACCTCCATCTTAAAGATGAAGGAATTTAAGTGATCCAAGAGGCTTCTATTAAACCTCTAAGAAGGTATGCAGGTACTTTCCACCGAACCGACAGAACGCATAGTCTGAAGGAAAGACTTAATTTAGGGAAGGGCTCTGCGAATGTCGTGGATGCAATGGTACGAGAGTCTCCAAAAACCAGCATGGACACCCGACCCAGGGACTATCAGTGTTATTTGGCAAATACTCTATCCGATTATTCTTTTCAGCTTTGGCTATATTTTGGTCAAAGCAATTCAAGGGAAGATTTCTTGGTCTGTCGCTCTACCCTTCGTGATTAACCTTGTTGCGAATCTTTTATTCACGCCGATTCTATTTGGGATACGAAGCCTGATTTTCGCTTCTGTCGATATGGTGGTTGTCTTGGCGACAATTGTTTGGGGGATGCTTATAATCTGGCGGTATCACCGGTGGGTTGCCATTGCACAGATTCCCTATTTGATTTGGGTTGGTATCGCAACGATTCTGCAGCTGACAATAACGCAGATGAATATTCTCTCACTTTAAACCTTCGGAGGCCGTACCTATGAATGTTCCGTTTTTTTTGACAACGCTTCTAGTGCTTTGTTCGGCACAGGTAGTGGCCCCTTCCGAGCGGAGTGCGCTGGTTGATTTTCGAAAAAAAGAACAGATACCTGGATGGAACGCTGTAAATGATGGTGTGATGGGTGGGAGATCTGTAGGCAAGTTAAAATTCACTGATAACGCCGCGATGAGGTTTTACGGAACGTTGTCGCTTGAAAATAACGGTGGGTTTGCATCAGTTCGTTCGGGGCAATTGAATATTGAGATGCAACCTGAGGATGGATTCCGTGTACGACTGAAGGGGGATGGACGGACGTACATTTTCAATCTCTACCCAAAAACACGAAGAATGGCTTTTTCATATCGAGCGGCCCTGCCAACGGTAGCTGGCGAGTGGACCGAATTAGTCGTGCCACTTAAGAACTTTACGCCGACTTCTTTTGGGCGACGAGTCCAGGACAACCGTCCATTGGCTCCAGATCAAATTAGTAGAATCGGTTTCATGTTAAGTGATAAAAAGCCCGGGTCCTTTGCATTAGAGATTGAATGGGTCAGAGTTGCGCAGGCACCAAACGCTGGTAGCCAATAGCGAACTAAAAGTGATGGGTTAAAGTGAAACAGTCGAAAAATGAAGTGCCGCAACCGCTCCAACAGAGACACCAACTACAAGAGCAAAAAGGAGGCGGCTTCGGTTTGCTCTGAACGGGTTCACTCGATATCCAATCAAGGCAGTGATTGACCCTGCCCCAAGGGCAAGAAGAGATCTTGCCTGTGCCTGCTGGTTTGGTGAAACACGAAGAACAAGTGGCGTTACCAATACCAGAATAATCACAGCAATCGGTATGATGCTACTAAGTGCGATGGCAGCTAACCGGCGCGTTACCGTTGAATGGGGACCCGGTGTCCACGACAGAATGGCACTCAGCACAAGAGCGAGGGTCAGAGCGAGAACAGGAGCAGGAACTTTCGTTGCAAGATATTCTTGAAGAGTTAACCCTGTGATGGTCACCGTTGTAATGCTCGCAGTAGCTGTTGCAGGAAGAACCCAAGCAGTAGCAAGTCGGCTGCGGCGCGGAATATGAAATGCCTCCGCAAACCAGAGAAGCCCTATTGCAACCGTGCAATCAAGAACAAATTGATATGACGGATTCCCTGCCCCACTGACCCAGTCCGTCAGCGGCTTCACACAATCTCCAATCGGGTCACCGGGAGGAACAGTCGCAAAAAAACCAGCAAAAACACGCAGGCCAAAAGCACAAAAAGGGAGCAGGCCGGCCATTAACTCAAGTGCACGTGGGAGAGGCTTGAGGGGAAGAACCCAGATACCTGTCCAAAGGGTTGTAAAAAGAATGAGTTGAAGAGTTTCCATGCGTTACCAATGCCGGACGTTGTCTAGGCGTGCCGTAAGGGAATGTTCAGATAGCTGTAG
Organism: Planctomycetaceae bacterium; assembly: GCA_003509235.1. Classification (GTDB taxonomy): domain Bacteria; phylum Planctomycetota; class Planctomycetia; order Pirellulales; family UBA1268; genus UBA1268. The sequence goes on along the minus strand of DONH01000256.1, from coordinate 1,372 downwards.
CCGTTCTTTGACGTATGTCTACGATAGTTTTAAGGAGGAGTCTATGTCTGAAGCAGAATGGCATCTTGTCCGAACTGGTCGTCCGCAGTTAATTGGTTCTCACCGCCGAATTACCGGTGAAGCGTTTCAATTTCTACCGTTGTTCCGTACACACCGTGAAGCAGTGTATTACTGTCGACAGTCTGGGTTGTGGCATCAGAGCATTCGACCGCGTCATAATAAACTCACAAGCAAGGAAAACAGTTCCCAAGATGACGGTTTGGTAAATCTTCTCGCTCAGGCCGCTGCGGAGGGTGTTACCGTTGTTGGTATTTTCATTGGATTTAATAATTCCCACGAAAGCCGTTGGGAATATCTTCGGTCACCGACAGATGGTGTCCCGACGCCGCTGCGTTTATCTGCATTTGAACATCTACCAGATGAAGAAGGCCCTCTCCAAGAAGGGTAAATCTCAAACTATTTGGGAAGCATTCTAAGACCAAACCCAAGCCAGAAATGCGTAGACCAATCGTCCCGGGCCGAGAAGTAGAAGGATGATGGCTGTTCCTACAAGACACCAGAGAACAATTAGGCGAACTCCTCGAAGAAATCGTCTACATCCTTTTTTAGAAAAAATGTTCATTGACCAGGATTCTTTCGGGTGGCGTGACGCGCCACCGCTTAGAAGTGCAGCCGAGGCAAGTATGCCAGTCCCCGGAGCCGCTGCAATATATTGGGTGTCTGTTCGTTATGCAATCATTTGATCAGTAATGTGAGCAAGGGCAGCTGGCTCTGAGACAATAAATTCTCGTTCATCATGTTCATTTTTAAAAAGCGCAATTTCTTTTGGATCAAAAGCGCAGCTAACAATACCGGCGGTGTTAGGAGTGTGCCCGTGTTGATGACTCAGGAAGTGGTATGCAAAGAACTCAGCCACTGAAGGGTCATCAGTCCACGAGATCCCGAGGGTATTCACTGATGTCGCATAGCCCCGATGGAGGACAATTGGTGCATCGAGTTGTTCGTAGATGGCTCGCTCAGCTGGTGTCATTGCAGCTGCTCTGTGAGGTCGGTTGCACCAAAGGTGGTCATTCCACCAGCCACGGTCGTGAGCGAGGTAATCAGTGACCCAAAGAGTTGCCAGGCATGCCCAGTAATCACGATCACTCAATTCGTCTTCATGCATGTCAAACCAGATCTTCCGCCGGGTTGGCGGCGTAGATCGCATCTGATCCGTTGGACGTGACCGTGTCTCAATACTCTGGATACCACTAACCATCGGTTTCGCTTTGCCAAAACAAGGGATAATCTGGGATAACGCAATCCCAACTGGTGTTCTCTACGGAAGCTAGAGGTCGTTTGCTCGTTTTTTTAGAAAAACCTTTAACGCAGA
>DONH01000257.1 GCA_003509235.1 Planctomycetaceae bacterium | reverse complement strand
CCTTCGGGCAGGTGGAGCTCAGGCAGTTGCTGCAATGGCCTATGGTGTTGAAAATCTTAAACGAGTTGACATCATCGTTGGTCCAGGCAATCTGTTTGTTGCTTTGGCGAAAGAATTTGTTTATGGAGATGTCGCCATTGATTCAATTGCTGGCCCAAGTGAAATAGTTGTTGTTGCCGATGAGAACGGAAACGCTGAGACAATCTCTGCTGATATGCTGGCTCAAGCGGAGCATTCACCCGGATCAGCCATTCTGCTAACGGCAAGTAAGTCGCTTGCAGATGCAGTCGAGTCAGTGCTCTCAAGAAGGTTGGAAGCTCTTGAACGGGCAGAGTTGACTCGAGACAGCCTTGAGCGATTTGGGGCCATTGTTATTACTCGAAATAATGAAGAATCAGCAGAGCTTGCTGATGAGCTTGCTGCCGAGCACCTTTCGATTGATACGCGGGATCCTGAGGCGACACTCAAGACCATTCGGCACGCTGGTGCGGCATTTCTCGGTCCTTTCAGTCCAGTTGCTGCAGGTGACTATGCGGCAGGGCCGTCTCATGTTCTTCCAACAGGCGGTACAGCAAGATTTGCTGCGGGTTTATCGGCAAATCATTTTCTCCGGAGTGGGAGTGTTATTGCTTTGTCAGAAGCTGATCTGGCCGAAATGGCCGATGATATTCAGCTCCTTGCCGAAACGGAAGGCCTGACTGCCCATCGCCGGAGTGTTGAAACACGACTGGGGCATTGAATATCAGTCCAGTGTTCCTGTCGAAGCGGTTGAGCCGATGGTACCGAACGTACCGTCCCATTTCTGGGCTACACTTACAGGGTGCACTCGTGTTCATGGCATTATGTTGAGTATTTCATATGACGATATCATCTTCCCAACAAGATTCACGTTCTCTTGTGCGGCAAGAAATTGCAGCAATTGCCGGATATATCCCCGGTGAGCAACCACAGGATGCCGGCTGGACAAAACTTAACACGAATGAGAACCCGTACAGTCCTTCTGGCAATGTTTCAAAAGCTATTGCCGCTGCTTGCGAAGGTCGATCCCTTGCGAAATATCCAGACCCTTTTGCCAATCAGTTCAGGAAGCAGGCAGCAAACGTATTGGGAGTTCGTCCCGATATGATTCTCTGTGGGAACGGGAGTGACGACCTTCTTACCATTCTTGTTCGCTGCTATGTTGGAACTGGGGACGCAATGAGAGTTCCCACGCCAAGTTATATTCTCTATCAAACACTCGCAGATATTCAGGGCGTCCTCTGTGACAAAGTGGCATTTACCGATGAGTGGTTATTGCCCGAATCCTTTACGGCACCAAACACATCGACTGGTGAGCCTGTCAGGCTTGCAGTTGTTCCGAATCCCAACAGCCCATCAGGCACGCTGCTCCCACCAGAGCAACTTCTTGACCTTGCGGAACAACTGCCGTGTCCGCTGGTGGTCGATGAGGCCTACGGTGATTTTAGTGAGAGCAATTGTCTTGAATTGGTGGAGAAAAGCGACCGAATTATTGTGACGCGATCGATGAGTAAGTCGTACGCGTTGGCAGGAATTCGTTTTGGATTCGCTGTCGCTCAGCCTACCGTTATCGAACAACTCGCAAAAGTAAAAGACTCATACAATTGTGACGCCATAGCAATTGCAGCGGCGACCGCAGCAATTGCTGATCAGGATTGGCTGAGGAAAAATCAGAGTGCAATCAGGGCGACACGAGCACGGCTAGTCAGCCAACTTCGGCAATTCGGTTTTTCGGTGGTTGATAGCCAGGCGAATTTTGTCTGGTGCACCCACTCGGAGTCTTCACATAAAGAAATCTACGAGTCCCTCAGGAAGAGATCTATTCTGATCCGCTTTATGGTTTACAGCGGTTGGGGTGATGGCTTGAGAATTACAGTGGGTACTGATGCAGAGATAGACGTACTGCTCGGTGCCATAGAGAGCATCATGCAAGAAAAAACTAGCAAGGAGTGATACACGTGGGACGAACTGCCACAGTTTCGAGAGAAACGACTGAGACGAAGATTGCGTTAGCTGTTGATATTGACGGCACAGGCCAAGCCACAATTCATACAGGCATTGGTTTTTTTGATCACATGCTAACTCTATTGGCAGGTCACTCACTCTTTGATTTGTCTATTCAATGTGAGGGAGACGTTCATGTTGATGGACATCATACCGTTGAGGACGTTGGGCGGGCGTTAGGCGTTGCGGTCAAGGATTGTCTTGGTGATCGCCGCGGTATTCGCCGCTATGGTCATTCGATTCTGCCGATGGATGAATCACTTGTGACCGCCGCAGTTGACCTTGGTGGTCGAGCAGCAACAGTACTTGCCGTTGAGTATCCCGTTCCATCTATTGGAGCGTTCGACGTTCAGCTTGTTGAAGTCTTTTGGGAAAGCTTTGCTGCAACGGCTGGAGCGAATGTGCACGCCGTGCTTCATCATGGAAGTAATGCGCACCATATCGCCGAGGCAGTTTTCAAGGCAACAGCCCGAAGCCTCAGGATGGCCGTGGAGCAGGATTCTCGCCAGCCAGGCGTGCCGAGTACAAAAGGTATTTTGACTGACGAATAAAACCGGGTTGATGTAAGGGCTTTTTCAGCGAGTGGAAGTCGGTGAAAACTCATAGGTCGCATCATTTTCGTGA
>DONH01000068.1:5911-25563 GCA_003509235.1 Planctomycetaceae bacterium | reverse complement strand
ATATCAAGAACAGCCGGACCTGAAAGACCGAGATGTGTGCAGAGTGTACTTCCAGAGCATGAAACAATCCGTTTCCCTGATGCTTTGGAAAGCGTGACCGTTGTTGGAACAGTTACTCCTGACAGCTCTCTCACCCAATGACTCTTTTCCAAAACAAGTGGGACAAGGGCGGGAACTAAGGGCTTTGTAATTGTATGACCTAGATTTTCCACCAATCTATAGCCACCACCGTCTGAACCGCTTTTAGGCAATGACTTCCCGCCCGTACACACAACGACATGCCGAGCCAGCAACACATCGCTTTCCAACACCACTCGGAACCGTGGTTCTTGCTTCATAACATTTGCTGAACAACCCTCCGGAAGTTGTTCGATATCAGTCACACGTGAAGGATGTGCAAGCGACGCGTGCGATTCTTTGGACTGATCAATGAGTGCATTAAGAATGGTCCTTGCTGAGTCAGTCGCTGGAAATAATTTACCCGTCTCTTCTTCCTTGAGTTCAACACCTGCTTCGGAAAAAAAATGAATCGTCTGTGCTACCGAAAAGCGACGCAATACTTTGCGAATGGCTGCAGGACTGCTTCCTGAAAAATCATGTTCTGTTACACGACGGTGGGTCACATTACAGCGTCCTCCACCAGCTACGAGAATTTTTGTACCGAGTTTTTTCGCCCCATCGAAGACTGCGATTCGAATCGGATGGCCTCCTGAATTTCTTCCTGCCCATATTGCAGCAAAAAGGCCCGCCGCTCCTGCACCAATAATTGCCACATCAACATGCTCTTCTTCGCACAAGTGTGATTCTTTGCTGCTGTATCGATGTGGCATTTCACTATCCATTTTCATCGAATCTGTAAAAGTGTCTAAGAAGAGACATTACTTGTTTGGATGAGAAAAGTGACTGTCTTCATAGAATACGTCTACGGTCAGACACAAAAGTGCATTGTCCGATGGATTTGATACACATAGGGTACACGACAATGTCGTTAAACTTCCTGGTACAGCGTTCGGGGTGAATAAACAATTAAAATCAATGGATACCCATCCTACGCTGAATGCTTTATTGGGGAATTGCATGCCAAAGACCAGCACAAAAGAAACGCACGGGCGGCTAATTTCTTTTTGTTCGAGATGGTTTTTTCTTATTCTGCTTTTTAGTGGCATTGCAACCGCATCTGACGACACCACTGGTAAGCCACTCGAATTTAATCGGGACATTCGCCCGATCCTTGCTGAAAACTGTTTCTACTGTCACGGGCCAGACCCAAACAAGCGAAAAGCCGATCTCCGCCTCGATCAACGACAATCCGCATTGGATTCTGGTGCGATTGATCCTTCAGAAAGCTTGATCATCGACCGCATCCATTCCAATGACAGTGAACTGCGCATGCCACCACCAAACTCCAATCGTCACCTTTCTCAGCGAGAAAAAAAAGTTCTTACTCGATGGATTCAAGAAGGAGCCACGTATCAATCACACTGGGCATTTATCGCTCCAGTTCAAATGAATCCGCCAGTGATTAACGCCCCATCACTCCAGAATTGGCCAAGAAATCCGCTTGACTCGTTTATTCTTGCTCAACTTGAAGAAGTGGGTCTTGCACCGTCACCAGAAGCAGACCGGGAAACATTAATACGGCGTCTCTATGCCGATCTTATTGGCCTTCCTCCATCACCTGAAAACATCGATGACTTTCTCACCAATCAGTCACCCAATGCATATGAACAATTGGTTGATCAATTGTTGGCAAATCAGCACTATGGTGAACACATGGCAATCGCCTGGCTCGATGCTGCTCGGTTTGCAGATAGCAATGGGTTTCAACAGGATGGCGACACATGGCAATGGATCTGGCGAGATTGGGTTATCGATGCTCTGAATGAAGACATGCCTTTTGATCAGTTTTCAATTGAGCAGCTTGCAGGAGATCTCTTGCCGGACGCAACACAACAGCAACAAATTGCCACCGCCTTCAACCGCAATCATCTTTTAAATGGTGAAGGAGGTGCAATTGCTGAGGAACAGCGATTCAACAATCTTTTTGATCGCGTTGATACAACAAGCACTACCTGGCTTGGTCTTACCATGGCCTGCGCCCAGTGCCATGATCATAAGTACGATCCGTTGACACAGTCTGATTATTACCAGTTGCTCCATGTCTTCAATCAAGTATCAGAGACCGGACGCCCGGGTCGACAGTCATCTCGTATTCGTGTTGCCACACCTTTTCTAGAAGTGGCAACAACTGATCAAAAAAAGCAGCTGTCACAGTTAAAACAAAATATGACACTCCTTGAAAAAGATGCAAAGCCAATTCTTGACGTTGCATATACGGCATGGAAATCAGGTTTGTTCTCTGATGGTCAGGCGGCAGACGGAAAAGATCTTCCGCGGTCACTCACGCCGTTACTTCGAAAGCCAAAAGACACTCAATCCGATGCTGAAAAGAAAAAAATTGAAAGTGGTCTGCGAAGTTTTTTTAATAGTAAAGTGAAGCGTTCAGTCACAAATAATGTGGCCGTTGTTGCTGAGTATGACAAAGCCAAGCAGGCTTATGACGCTTTTAATGGTGATGAGATTCCGCGAGTCATGGTTATGAATGACGACAAGCCACGGGAAACACGTGTGCTTGATCGAGGTGACTATCTTTCACCGATTGGTGACGCTCTTGCTTTTGCACCGCCGGCAAACCTGCCGCCCTTACCTGACAGTTTTCCAAAAAATCGACTCGGATTAGCCAGATGGTTATTCCTACAAAATCATCCTCTTACAGCTCGCGTTCAAGTCAATCGGATGTGGCAACGCTTTTTTGGTACTGGTCTTGTCAAAACGACAGAAGACATGGGCGTACAAAGTGAATACCCGAGGCACCTTGCTCTTCTTGATTGGCTTGCGATTGAATTCCAGAAACAAGGCTGGAGCCAGAAGTCCATGCATAAGTTGCTGGTGATGAGTGCGACCTATCGGCAAACCAGCAAGATAAATGCCGACCAACTGGAGAAGGATCCAGAAAATCGACTCCATGGGCGTGCCAGTCGTTTTCGAATGCCTGCAATGGTGTTACGTGATTGGGCCCTCGCTTGTAGTGGTTTACTCAATGAAGACATTGGGGGAGCTCCGGTATATCCATACCAGCCTGATCAAATCTGGGAATCACTTGGAATTACAAAAGAACGAGATTTCACCTACCCTCAATCAACTGGAACAGACCTCTATCGCCGCAGCATTTATACCTTCTGGCGACGCACTGTTGCACCTGCAAACATGTTTGACTCTGCCAACCGTCGTACATGCTCCGTTCGGGCCAATCGAACATGTACACCACTCCATGCACTGACGACTCTTAATGATCCAACATGGGTTGAGGCAGCCTGTTCGCTGGCTAAGCGATGTATGGGAAGCAGGGATACTTTTGATGAGCAAATCATTCTTGCATTCCGTACCGTTGTGAGCCGACAACCCACCTCTTCAGAACGTGTCGTTCTTGCAAATATGTTTACACACCAACATTCTCTCATAACTTTTGAGTCAGCACTCACATTCCTTCGCAAGGACACGCAATCAACAGAAAAATCCCACGACCCAATGACACTCGCTGCATTGGCGAATGTCTGTCTAGCAATTCTGAATCTTGATGAAGCACTCACTCGTGAATAAATGCTGTAAAAATAACATGAGTCTTTGTGTAGTCAGAATATGAATAAAAAGTAGTCGTCATGCATGAATTATTTAATGAAAATATAAATCGCGTTACTCGCCGTCAACTTTTTGGATCAGCCAGACAGGGAATCGGACTTGCTGCTTTGGCATCGCTTTTACACCGTGACAGCGATTGCAAAGGCAGCATGCCTGGACTCGTTGATCTTCCACACCACGCGCCACGTGCAAAACGAATGGTGATGCTCTGGCAAGGAGGAGGGCCTTCTCATGTTGATCTCTTCGATCCGAAGGATGCACTCTTTAAGCGTTCTGGTGAGGATATTCCAGAGAGCATTCGAGGAACAACGCGACTTTCAACAATGTCGAGTGGGTATTCAAAATGGCCTGTCGTTGCACCAATCAAAAAATTTCAGCGGTTTGGCCAGTGTGCCATGGAGCTAAGCGAAATGCTTCCAGCGATTGGTGAGCTTGCTGATGATCTGTGTCTTGTTCGAAGCCTTCACACCGAGGCTGTGAATCATGCGCCTGGGGTCACATTTTTCCTCACCGGCAGTCAGGTTCCTGGTCGCCCGAGTCTCGGTGCATGGATGTCGTATGGCCTTGGATGTGAGACCGAAGAATTGCCGGCTTTTGTTGTTATGACATCCTCTGATAAGGCAAAGAGTTGCGGGCAGCTCTTTTTTGATTACTACTGGGGTTCCGGTTTTCTTCCAAGTCGCTATCAAGGAATAAAATTCCGGAACACGGGAGAGCCTGTTCCATATCTTGCAAATCCACCTGGTATCAGCCGAGCAGCCCGACGGGCATTACTGGATGATCTCGCCGTCATGAACGCCAAGCACCGAGCAGACTACGGTGATCCGGAGATTGACACTCGAATCGCCTCCTATGAGATGGCATTTCAGATGCAATCCAGTGTGCCAGACCTTATTGACTTCTCAGATGAACCAAAATATGTGTTCAACCGGTACGGACCTGATGTACATGTGAAGGGATCATTCGCCTTTAATTGTCTCGTTGCAAGAAGACTGTTAGAACGTGGCACTCGATTTGTTCAATTAATGCATGCTGGTTGGGACCAACACAGTAACCTTCATACCCAACTAGAAATTCAGTGTCGTGACACACAAGGACCATCTGCTGCATTGGTTCAGGATCTCAAAGATCGTGGACTGCTCGAAGACACACTTGTTGGATGGGGTGGTGAATTTGGTCGCACCCCCTTTGGACAAGGTGATCCAGAGAACCCAAAGGGTCGTGACCATTTTGGAAAGGCCTTTTCATGGTGGTTAGCAGGTGGAGGAGTAAAAAGTGGATATGTCCACGGTGCAACAGATGAATATGCGTGGAATATTACGACAAACCCGGTTCACGTTCACGACATGCAGGCCACAATTATGCATCTGCTCGGTATTGATCACACCCGCCTCACATACCGATATCAGGGCCGCCAGTTCCGACTCACTGATGTTCATGGCGAAGTCGTTTCCAGCATTCTGCGTTGACAGCAAGGGGCTCGCATTGAAGGAAATGATTTGCGATTTTCTGTGTTTGAAAAAGTTTCAGTCGGCAGATGCTTCAAATCACTGTTGCCGACCGAAATCATTATTCCAATGAGTCCAAAAAATTTTATAAACCCTATACCAGCAAAAATCATGCGGCCGCACAGAATAGAACTGGATGCACACCCACCATTGAGGGGTTCCAGCACGCATTATCGAGCGTAATTCGTTACAAACCTCCTAGTCTACGGTCATTTCGATAATCAGCGGATTTGTCTAATTGCAGCGAACTTATAAGTGCTTGACTGCTGTTGATTCTGGCTATACCTTTACGCGTGGTGGAGGGACATTGTACGGAACAGTTTTCCTCCAGATGATTCCAAATACGTTATTTAATCATCAGGAACTGGCATAGCAACAAGGGGCGCTAGCTTGTTCTTCCGACCTTTTGGGATTTACTTTTTTCTTCTCATTTACCCTGTAGGGTGGAGGAATCTTTATGACTGTTACGTCACGTCGAGGGTTTACCCTCATCGAACTCTTGGTGGTTATTGCCATCATTGGTGTTCTTGTTGGTCTTCTGTTGCCAGCAGTGCAACAGGCTCGTGAAGCTGCTCGTCGCAGTTCATGCGGAAATAAACTGAAGCAGCAAGGTCTAGCTGCACACAACTACGCTGACAAGCATGGCAGCCGTGGTGACAACTTCTTGCCAAGCGCAATGGGTGTTGACGCTAGTGGTAGTGCAAACAATACGAACCCAGTCGCTGCAACTGTTGGCTGGAGTCACATTGTGAAAATTCTTCCCTATGGTGAAGAAAACAATCTTTACAATGCGATCAGTGGAAATGGCAACTACGCTGTTCCAACAGGTGTCAATGCAACTGTAGAAGTTGATTGGCTGATCTGCCCATCATTTGTTGGTACCACAGCTGGTCAAAGTGTTTACAAGGCCAACGTTGGAACCAGTGATGAAACCGGCGAACCCAATAGTGGTAATAACGCTTCGTCTAATTTCAATGGAAAAACCCTGACCGACAATGGTGGTCTGGGCCTTTTCCAAGACAAGGGTTTTGCACAGTATCGTGATGGCACAAGTAACACTCTCATGATCGTTGAAGAAAACTACAACGAAAACTACTGGGAAGGTCATGCCAATGCCTCAACGTTTGGTCCTGCAACTGGAAACACAATCAATTCATTGATTCCAGGGGTGGCATCACAGTCATTCCCAAGTTCACCACACTCTGGTGGTGTAAACGGGTACTGCTTGGCTGATGGTTCAAGTGGCTTTATGTCCAACACCATTAGCAAAGCAACACTACGAGCTCTGGCAACTGCCAATAGTGGTGATACGATTGGTGACGATCGACCTTAGTTTTTAAAAACTATTGTTCATACAGGAAGGGAGTCGGCATTTGCCGGCTCCCTTTTTTTTATATTAGAATTTGTGAGCTCACCAACATTCCTTACTAACAAGTCATGCAGGCCACGCACCACTCACCTCCTCAATGGCCTCCCGGTACAACCGTCGTACAGATAGCAACATACAACGAATCCGCTTCGATTAGTTCGCTTATCACGGCAATTCATACGGCCGTTCCACATGCTCATATCCTCGTCATTGATGACAACTCACCTGACGGTACAGCACAAATCGTTGCGGAAAAGGCTGATAAAAATGAACGTGTTCACCTTCTTTTACGTACTGATCGTCGAGGTCTTGGTACAGCGACGCTGGAAGGGATTCAGTGGGCACAGAAAAGAGCCGCTGAAGTTATCGTTCATCTTGATGGAGACTTCAGCCATAATCCTGCCGATATCCCACGATTGATCGCAGCCCTCGCGATACTGGACGAAATGCCATTTGACATTGCTATTGGATCGAGAAAGGTCCCTGGTGGGACAGCCACCGGTTGGTCAGTGAAACGACACATCATCAGTTGGCTTGTGTGCTGGTTCACACGCGTTGTCCTACGTGTTCCTGTTCGTGACGGATCCAGTGGCTTTCGTGCTCTTCGCATACGGTGCATCGAATCTATTAACCTTGAGAATCTTGCCTCCGGCTATGCTTTTTTCGAAGATTTTTTGTGGCGTGCTCATCAGTCAGGAGCTCGTATGACAGAGATTCCTATAACCTTTACCAACAGAAAGCTTGGAGAAAGCAAAGCGAGTGGTATCGAAATGCTTCGAGGCGCGCGTGATCTGGTAAGACTCGCAGTGCACACTTGGTTCAAGTGTTGATACAAAAGTTTCAGCAGGCTATCGCTCAGACTCCGTCAATTGTCGATAGTACTTCAACCCGGGTATAAAAAAGCAGCCGCCACTTACAAGCCCAAAGAGAATATGCTGAAACTGAGGAAGACCACACATAACCAAGCCAGTGACGAACAAGCAAATCGACTGTATGTAAAAAATGCCTGATAAAATTCCCGCTTTGGCAAAAAACATAAGCCCCGCAAGTAACGCAAGAACCGGTGAAAGTTTGAGTACGGGTAAACCAAGCAACTCTTCTACTGAAAAAAGCAACATACTGGCTATCATCGTGCCACCCCAGATATGAGCGACTTGTCGTTCAACCGCTGTTACTGGACCTGCTCTATGTCGCAGGGCCCAGAAGATGGGTGCCCACAGCGCAAGACCACCAGTCCATAAAACAACATACGGCCAGCGACTTTCGACTCCCTGCCACGCGAGTACATCTGTAATTACTGACAAAATGAGCACTACAACCGAATGCCACATCCACAGAAGGCCCCAATTTTCTAAGACAACGGCATGATGTGTTTCTCGAAGAAGCCGGGAAACAACATCGAGAACTCCGCCTTGGCGGGCTGCAATCGGCTCACTTGCTAGAAATGCACGAAGATCATTGGCCAAGTCTGCTGCTGATGCGTAGCGCAGATCCTGTGGCTTTTGAAGCGTCTTGAGGGCAATCATTTCCAGATCACGATTGACCTCGCGGTTAATTGAGCGAGGGAGAGGGGGATCAACCTCTAGTACAGCGAGTAATGTGTCCATCGGACTCGATGCCTGAAACGGTGGTTTATCAACAAGCACTTGATAGAGGATTGCACCGAGACTCCACACATCGCTAACCGGCCCAACGTCTCCGCGACTCCCAGCGGCCTGCTCCGGTGACATATAGCACGGAGTACCAAGAATTGCACCCGTGTGCGTCATTGTCTGATTTCCTTCAAGTCTTTTAGCGAGACCGAAGTCAGAGACATGTGGCTTACCTGCTAAATCGATAAGAATGTTCGATGGTTTCAGATCGCGGTGAAGGACCCCGCGTGCATGTGCAGCTTGAACAGCTTCAGCTACACGAAGCAAAATTTGTGCACCTTCTCTCGGTGGGATTGGACCAGCTTGTAATCGTTTAGAAAGTGTCGTCCCTTCGATATATCGCATCGAATAGAATGGATGGCCTTGATGCTCTCCAACTTCAAAGATGGAGACAATACCAGGGTGATCCAGTTGAGCAGCCGCCTCAGCCTCACTGCGAAACCGTAAGAGATCTGCTTGACTTGCCAGATCACGACGCAAGAGCATCTTTACTGCAACGACTCTTTGAAGGCTTTTTTGAACAGCGCGATAGACAATCCCCATGCCTCCACGGCCGATTTCCTCGAGCAGCTCATACTCTCCAAATTGAGCTGGCAACGAAGAAACGCCAGGTACAAACTCATCTCCAATGAATGGCCTCATACCTTGCTGTTCAGCAGCCAGTTCTCCCCCACGATCATCTCGCATAATAATCGTAGATTCCATTGCCACAGCATCGGTAACAGACACAGTTGCAAATAGTTCGCGGAGTTGTCCTGCTAAATCAGTATTTTGGAGACAGAGCTTTTCAAGCCGTACATGCGCTTGATCGACTGGCCCCGTCGTTAAGTCTTCCAGCAAGACTGCTAAACGCTGCTCAGCATCTGGGGATAGCTCTTCTCCTATTGAATTATTTTTATCTATTTTTGACACGGCACTCTACAAATACGAATAAATATTATCTTCACGTTAACAAGGGATACTAGGCATGCCACACATACTTGACGATATTTTGTGTCCAAAGTCAGTTTGCATCAGCTAGTAAAACTCTGAGTCGTCGCATTGCTCTCATATATCTCATACCAGCCGCTGGCTTCGTAAGACCAAGAACCTCTGCTACATCCCCAGTTGACAGGTGTTCAAAATGTCGCAGCAAAACAATCTGACGATCTATTTCATCAAGCTTCTCTACGGCATTAGCAAAACGATGTTCAAGCTCATGCCATGTTGCAACAGCAGCTGGAGTAAGTTCTGTATCCGCAATTTTCTGAGCGAGGTTTGTTTGGGAGTGATCTGCATCCACTGGTGAATCCAACGACACCTCCTTATCGAGACTACGAGTGCCTGCCACTCTGTGTCGTCGATGAGCATCAATAACTCGATCACGTGCCATATGTCGAAGCCATAACTGAAATGGCATCGTGGGGTTATTTAAATAGTCACCCAATCTGCGATTTGCCTCAACAAGAACATCTTGAACAATGTCACTCGCATCAACACGTTTTCGGACAACCCTATCCAGCCGCTGATCTATCATTCTTCGGATCGCAGCTCTGTGTCTCTCAAGAAGTCCATTCACAGCCGCAGAGTCCCCTTGTCGGACGCGATCGAGGAGAATCAACGTCTGCGGAGGAGGGTCGGGCGGTTCTACTACGTCACGGGAGGAGGTCATTTAATATTTCAAGGGAGAGAGAATATCTTTCTATCGTACCAACGTGGCAGCATAATCGGGAAAATTGATTGAAAAATGCGGATTACAGCAATCAGTCCGAGGCTGCGGGCTCGTAGTCTCCAAGTTTTCATGTTTGTTTCCAGCTACTTTTTGACCAGCCTTCAAACGTGATCCATAATCCTTTGCGGTCATGGGATAGACCGCTGTTTGCTGCTCTGAATGCTGGCTAGAAAATGGATTGCCTGTGCGTGCTACCACCCCTCTTCACATGATGACCGTGACTTCTTCTAGGCGTCCTCATCGTCGTTGGCGATTCCTTTTTAAGACCATTTTGGTCATTCTGTTGGGTGGGATTTTTTCCGGTCAGCTAACCAATTCTATCAAAGCAAGTGAAATCGTTGTTGATGATCTAGCTGTTCGGTCAACACAGCTTGAGGCAGCTGGTCAATGGCCAGAGCTGGTGAGTCTTTGTGAAACAGCGGCCCGCAAGGGTGAGCTGTCTAATGAGCTTCATCAGCGATACGATCTGGCAAAGATTCATTGTGACCTTGATCGTCGATCTGCTGAGAAGGCCTACCAAGAAGCCCTGCAGCAAATTACAGAAGGAGAAGCACGACAACTTTTCATAGAATGCTTGGGACGCATAAATTCCCATCACGTTACCAACCCAAACTTTCATAAACTCATCAGCCGTGGTTGTTTAGCTCTTCAAGTTGCAATCAGTGATCCTCGATTTCAGTCCGTTCACGCACGTCAAGCAACACCTGATCGCATTGCATTATTCCAACGTCATATTCAACAGATTATTGAAGGTCGTAGTATTGCAACCCTTACCGACGCTGAGACAGTTGCAATCTGGATTGTACGTGCCGCACAGTCAGTAGTTGGTATTCCCCCTGCCGTTACTTTCCTCGAGATGACTGCCGCATCTGTTGGCGGTCTTGATGAGTATTCTGCATTTCTAACGACAGGCCAACTCAATGATCTCTATGCGCAAATCGAAGGCAACTTTGTTGGCCTTGGTGTCGAGTTGAAAAGTGCGAAAGATGGTCTGTTGGTAGTACATGTCATTTCCGGCAGTCCTGCTGAACGCTCAGGACTTAAAGCAGGTGATCACTTGATCGGAATTGCTGGCAAACCTATCGCTGGCATGCATGTTGATGCGGCTGCACAATTGCTTCAGGGGCCAGAAGGATCACGTGTGACACTTGCTGTCCTACGAGGGATTGGACCAGCACGAGCTATGACGGTACGACGTGAACATGTTGAGATTCCAAGTATCGAAGATGTTGAGTTGCTCGATCGATTGAACGGGATTGGATATCTACACATCACGTCATTTCAGAAAAAGACTGCTGCTGACCTTGATGCCGCAATGCGTCAGCTTGAAGCCTCCGGAATGCGATCTCTTATTATTGATCTTCGAGGAAATCCCGGTGGACTCCTGTCAGCAGCCGTCGATGTAGCCGATTTATTCATTGATCGTGGTCTCGTTGTTGCGACACGAGGCCGTAGTCCTGAAGAAGACTTTAACTACACTGCAAGTCACAGTGGCACCTGGCATATGCCACTAACCCTTCTCATTGACGGTGATTCCGCAAGTTCTAGTGAAATTTTTGCCGGAGCCATTCGTGACCATAACCGTGGCAAAATTATTGGATCCCGCAGCTATGGAAAAGGATCGATCCAAGGAATTTTCCCAATGGATGTAGCTGGCGTTGGCATGCGACTAACAACCGCACACTTTTACTCACCAACCGGCCAGCCGTACAGCCGAGTCGGCGTTTCACCAGATCTCAGGGTACAGCAAACCGCTCGCCCAGATGCCACTGGCCAAATCATTAAAAATGACGCAACACTTGCCACTGCACTCAATGAAGTCCGGAAGACTTTAGAACCTGTTGTTTCACAGCCAGTCGCCCGACGAATTTCGGCTCGATAAATTCAACATTAATTGATTCGGCTGGATTAAGAGTTTCTTGTGAGTCATTCGGCACGTTTTATTTTTGGCCCTTACCTCGTATTTCAATGATGTTCAAAACTTCATGCAAACACATCATAATCAGCAAAAGAATTTCCTTGCTGAGGCAATACGAAACGAGACACAGCAACTTGGACTTGCCTTACCTGACAAGGTCATGCCTGAACTTGCTGCCTATGCCAAAATCTTATGGGCCTGGAATGATCGTTTAAATCTCACCAGGCATACTGAAGTACAACAATTTGTTCAGCGAGATATTACTGACACCGCTGCCATATGCCCGCACATAAAAACCAACGAACGGGTTCTTGACGTCGGAACAGGAGGAGGCGTGCCTGGTGTCATACTCGCTATCCTGCGTCGTGATCTCACAGTTGAATTATCCGACACTTCAACAAAACGTATTGCGGCATTGAAGTCTATACTTGTTGAAATTGGTTTACCTCTAACAATTCACCACCAACCAGCTCAACAAGTTGTTCTAGATACGCGCAGGAAAGGCCGTTTATTTGATACGCTCGTCGTCCGTGCTGTCGCTCCACTCCAGAAATTACTGACTTGGTTTGAACCAATAAGTAACTCCTACGGTAGGCTCCTAGTTGTCAAAGGGCCACGATGGGAAGCTGAGAAACAAGAATCTCGCCACCGAGGATTTCTCAAAAAAGTGATCGCCCGTCGTATAGCGACCTGGCCTATGCCTGGCAATGATACCGAAAGCGTCCTACTCGAGATCAAAAGGCGGAAAAAATCTTGATGGAGAATTGTACTAGAATACTGTAGTCAGCTACGAATAAAAAAGTCATAGTTGACAAAAGTGTCTCTTTTAACGATGTCTCGTTACTCGTATTGGCATGCATGCCCTTTTGCGACTCTACTATTGACAGTAACCCTTTAAATGTATGAATGTTGGTGAAAAACATTTGCATGTGTAACAGAGTTATCTTCTTCACGATCGACAACTTCTTGAAGGTTGTGTTGACGACATTTGGATTTTACTATTTGAAAGACGAGGCAATACTTTGATTTCAAATTGTCATCGAACAACTTTTGGTATCGATCGAGAGCCATTACGGCACACAATTTTCATATCAAGAAACGCATGCGTCATCGACTTATTCATAGCCTTGAACTCATAGCGTTTTTTGCCATAACAAGCCCTAAGAAAAATCATAATGGATTTTTGGATTCACCCGGATAACCTGACTCACGTCTTCTGGCTTGGTGGGCTCTGGGTTTTACTCAGTGTCATATGGGCATCAGCTTCTGTATGGATAGCCTCCGACTCTGAGATGATTTTTGGCGAGTCGTCATGGCCAGTAGCTTCTGTCTGCATTGGGGCTATCTTTTTCTTAGTTACTGTAATGTGGGGACTCTCGACGACTCCTTTTTTTGCCGTTGGATTTATGGCGACCATCTTTTTCTACACCTTTACAAGGGACAAAAAAGCGCCTGCACAAGAACGTATCTTGTGTGTTGCCTTTCTAAAAAAGGTTTTGATCAGGCTTGCTAGCAGTCTAGGAATCGATGACGTTGAATCCCTCCTCGACAGATCAATGAAACAACTTGCTTCTAGCAAACAAGACAGTTCCGTTGTCCTCCTCAAAAAAGATGGCACACCAATTGAGGGGCAGGGCAAAGAAATGGATCGGGCTGCATCGAAAGCTATTCGGGTTGTGCAAGACTTGTTTGAAAAGGCAATTAAGAGCGGAGCCACTGATCTACACTTTGAACCAAAAAGTGGTGAAGAGATGGCCGTGCGTTGTCGAGTTGACGGTGTCATGCAAAATCTCACAACACTCTGGGCAATAGAGGGCAAGTCATCGATTTCTGCCATTAAAGTACTCTCTGATATGGATATCGCTGAACGCAGGCGTCCGCAGGATGGGACATTTGCAGTCCTTTTCGAAGGCCGAAAGTTTGATATCCGTGCAGCCTCGGGCCCGACAAACTTTGGTGAAAAAATGGCCCTGCGGCTACTCGATTCTGATGGGGGTATCGTCAAAAACGGTCTGGAAGGCATCGGCATGAGTGAATCTGTCGAAAAGAAGATGCGTCAGATTATTCACCAACCCCACGGCATGATGCTCGTTTGCGGCCCCACAGGATCAGGAAAAACGACAACACTCTACGCGGCATTAGGGGAACTTGATGTCTTTTCAAAAAATATTGTAACCATTGAAGATCCGATTGAGTATCGACTCGAAAACATCTCACAGACTGCTGTCAACGTTGCTGCTGAACTTACGTTTGCAAATATTCTCCGGTCCACGTTACGACAAGATCCAGATGTTATTCTTGTTGGTGAAATCCGTGACAAGGAAACTGCAGAAATTGCTATGCAGGCTGCACTGACAGGTCATTTTGTTTTTTCAACTCTGCACGCGAATGACTCAGCGACGACAATCACTCGTCTTCTTGATATTGGAATAGACACAACACTCATACAGTCATCTGTTTCAGCAGTGCTGGCGCAGCGTCTTCTTCGGGTACTCTGTAAACGGTGCAAAGAAGTATATAGCCCTCCTGACGAGTTTTTACAGAAACTTGGCCTTCCTCCCGGAAAGCAAGTCTCTCTCTATAAGGAGGCTGGGTGCACGTCGTGCATGGACTCAGGCTACAGGGGCCGTACCGGAATTCATGAATTGCTTGTTTTTGATGCCAACATTCGAGATCTGCTCGTGGGTCGACCATCGATTCAAGATATTCGACAAGCCGGCAGAAAATCTGGAATGAAAACGCTCAAGCAGTCTGGCATTCGAAAAGTGATTGCTGGGATTACAAGTCTCAATGAAGTCATGCGAGTCGCAAAGTAAGAGCATACCGTTCATGGAAATTGTTTCATTACGTAAGAAAGTCGAATGATGGTACTGTTGGCCGGAATTTTTCAAACGCTGGTAAGTCTGCTCACCATTGCCATTGTACTTGGCTTTATTGCCTATGGGTTCACACACGGGATGTTCCGTTCTGTACTTGCCGGAATGCAGGCTCTCATTGCCTTTGTCGTGACATTGACTTTCATTCCAACGCTCACGGAAATCCTAATCGCTATTGATATGCCTCCAAGTTACGCATTTCCCGTCGCTTTATTGGTCCTCGCGATAGGAACAGCAGTTATTATTTACCTTCTTATTGAAAAATATATCCCCAGTGAATCAATCTCTCTTCTTTCAGTGATTGATAAGGTTGGTGGAGCTTTTATTGGTGGGACAACGGGTTATGTTGCCGCAGGGGGGCTTCTCGTCGGACTCTCTTTTATGCCACTTCCAGAAAGTTACAGGCTAAACCGTTCAGAGCTCCAATTTGATTTTGGTACACCTATGCTAAGGACCTTTGCGCGCATTATCGAACCCGATGGTGATAGACGAAATCGGTTGCTCAAAGGAGAAGTTTGGCCAACTGTTGGTAATGAGAATGACACACCTCAATATCCT
Organism: Planctomycetaceae bacterium; assembly: GCA_003509235.1. Lineage (GTDB taxonomy): Bacteria > Planctomycetota > Planctomycetia > Pirellulales > UBA1268 > UBA1268. Next base: position 10,272 of record DONH01000068.1, on the reverse strand, counting down.
GAAAAACCAGTTCCACCAGAGCCAACAGACCTACCAGCAGGACAAATTCCTCCCCCTTTTGTGCCGCCACCACCAAATATCTGGAGTGAGCCTTTTGTTGATTTAAACGACAATAAACAACGCGATGACAACGAGATGGCATACCTTGACGACAATAAAGACGGTCAGTTCACGGAAAACGCGCTTATTGCCCCACCTGACGATAACGACATGAAGCGCTTTGTTGGTCTCCTGGACAGGTATCAAGAAAATAATTGGTGGCGATGGCGAGTAAACCAAGCGACTTGGGAGGATCTTTATCCAGTTGAAAAGCCTGAAGGGACCCCTATTGATCCAGAGGAAGCCTTACAGGACCTAGCGGAATAGATGCCGCACTGCATATTGATGCGTACTGTCGTGAGGCCAACATGACAGAGAATCTCTAGCACAAATACATAATGATATTTGCTACGAGCAAAACATTCGTGATCGATAACCGATCAGACTTTCCGCTCCATTGCACGAACCATTGCTGTCCCCATATCAGCCGGAGTTTCTGCAATCTCAATTTCAGCATCACGAAGTGCTTCCAGCTTTGCCTCGGCTGTTCCCTTGCCGCCTGAAATAATTGCGCCGGCGTGCCCCATGCGTTTCCCAGGAGGAGCCGTACGGCCGGCTATAAAGGCTGCAACGGGCTTTGTGACATGTTCCTTCACATAAGCTGCAGCTTCTTCTTCTGCTGAGCCACCAATTTCCCCCATCATTAAAATAGCGTGCGTGTCATCATCTTGTTCAAAAAGTTCCAAGATATCTATAAAACTTGATCCGACTAAAGGATCACCACCAAGGCCAACACATGTGCTCTGTCCATGACCGAGTTGAGTGAGTTGCCACACCGCTTCATACGTAAGCGTGCCGGAACGACTCATGACCCCGACATTTCCTGGTGTGTGAATGTAGCCCGGCATAATTCCAATTTTACATTGACCAGGTGTAATAACTCCGGGACAATTAGGACCAACGAGCCTACTCTTGGAGTTTTCAAAGGCTGGTAAAACTCGCGACATATCGAGCACGGGTATACCCTCGGTAACCGCGATGACAAGCTCGATTTCTGCTGCCACGGCCTCGAGAATTGCATCCGCTGCAAAAGGCGGTGGAACAAAAATCATCGTCGCATTCGCACCTGTTACATCACGTGCTTCAGCAACTGTATTAAAGACCGGAAGATCGGCAATTGTTTCTCCTCCCTTACCGGGAGTAACACCACCTACCATTCTTGTTCCGTACTCAAGGCAGCCTCGAGTATGAAACTCACCAACTTTTCCAGTGATGCCCTGACAGATAACACGTGTATTACGATCGACAAGAATGCTCATGAAAATTTGCTATTGCTAAAGAGGTACGAAGATTAAAAGAAAACCGTGCTTACGCTTTTATCGAATCAACCACTTTTTGAGCGGCATCGGTCAGCCCATCTGCTGTGATAATTGAGGTGTCACTTGCGGCAAGAATCTTCTTACCTTCTTCTACTTCAGTGCCCTCCAATCGGACCACGAGAGGTACCGTAAAACCTATTGTTTTGGAGGCTTCTACAAGGGCATTTGCGATTGTTGTACATCTCATAATACCACCAAAAATATTGACTAATATTGCCTTCACATTGCTATCCGAAAGGATAATCTGAAATGCCTCGGTGACTTGTTCAACATTTGCCCCACCTCCGACATCAAGGAAATTAGCTGGCTCACCACCATGAAACTTCACCAGGTCCATCGTACTCATCGCGAGACCAGCACCATTCACGAGGCAGCCTATCTCTCCATTGAGTTTCACATAGGATAATCCTGCAGCATCGGCTCGTATTTCTGCTGGTTCTTCTTCAGTTTCATCACGAAGCAATAGGACATCTTTGTGACGAAATATCGCATTATCATCAAATGTCATTTTTGCATCGAGAGCTACCAGGGTTTTATCTCCAGTGAGAACAAATGGATTGATTTCCAATAATGATGCATCGAGTGAAACAAATGCATTGCAAAGAGACTGAAAAAATTGCACTGCATATCGCCAACTAGCTGTCGGCAGGCCAAGCTTCGACGCCATGAGACGAGCTTGGTAGGCACCAAGTCCTCGGTCCGAATCAAAGGGTTCTGACAGAATCAATTCTGGTGTCTTCACTGCTACTTCTTCAATATCCATTCCCCCAGCAATACTGGCGATAAGTACCGGTGATCCCGCTGCTCGATCGACAAGAATGGCACAGTAAAGTTCTTGCTGAATATCACAACCACTCTCAACGAATACTTGCCGAACAATTTGACCTTCTGGCCCTGTCTGAACAGTCACAAGTTTTTTGTTTAGGAGACCTTGTGCAATTCGAGAAGCATCTTCTGGCGACTTGGCAAGTTCAACACCACGTTGCTCCGATCCCTCTACCTGACCCTTCCCACGGCCGCCTGCATGAATTTGCGCCTTCACTGCACAAACTGGAGCACCAAGAGCCTCGAATGCATGTGCTGCCTCGTCAGGAGTTCGGACAACCTTTCCCTTCAGAACCGGTACACCCGCAGTCCGCAAGAGTTCTTTCGCTTGAAATTCATGGATTTTCATGACTGCCTCTTCTGATAATCAAATATGTAGGCCTGACTGAATCAAGGGCACCTCAGCCAGAAATTGTTTATCGCTTGAAATACCAATATGGCACGGAAGACATTCCGTTCCAACAGTGAGCCGTTTCTCGCAGGAAACGCCATCTATTCAAAAAATCTCGCACGTTACTGAAATCAATCTTCCACACAAATAGGAAAACTGAAATATTGCTTGTCGGTAAGAATTCTCAGTACTAAATAGCTTCTCCATGAATTCGACAAGTCACCTTGATACACCATGCGGTACAAAAACGACCCAGCCCGACATATTGCCTCGGGTTGTTATCGATTTCGAAAAACTCCGTCATATCAACTGTGGTCTGGGCCGCTTCTCTCTTTACCTTGCTCAAGAGCTACTTGCTCGCCCGGATAATTGTTTTGAGCCTGTCTTCTTTTTACCTGACGGTTGTGACCATTATTTTGAAGCGACACCAAATGCCAATTACAGCAGCATAAAAGTTCGTCCTTGGAATAAAGAGAGCTTTCAGCGATGGGTACGGCCTATTGGCCGTTACTTTCATAGTGGTGATAGACCTGCGATCTGGCATGTAACTCATCAGACATCAAAGTATTTACCATTTGATGAACGGATACCTGTTGTCCTAACCGTACATGATCTAAATTTTCTACACATGACAGCCTCTGGTGATCAGCCAGAACGAATTCGCAAGCGGCTTGCCCGTGTCCAAAAGCTCGTAACACGGGCAACTGCTATTGTCACTGTTTCAAAATATACAGCGACTGATTTAGCCCAACACATCAATGTTGAGTCAAAGACTATTCATGTTGTTCCGAACGGCCTTACGCCACCTGCTGAAATTACTCACAATCGACCTTCATGGGCACCAAACAATCCATTTGTTTTCTCTATTGGAAACTTTCTACAGCACAAAAATTTTCATACTTTGATTGAGATGATGAAACACCTACCAAACTATCAACTCGTCATAGCCGGTAAAAAAGAAACATCATATGGAAAAAAAATTATTCAAGAGACTTATCAATCCGGACTCACAAGCCAAGTTCTTCTACCTGGAGTAGTCTCTGATACAGAAAGGGCATGGCTATACCAAAATTGTGACGTATTCGTCTTTCCATCTTTGACTGAAGGATTCGGATTTCCAGTACTCGAGGCCATGCAATGTGGAAAACCTGTGGTCATGTCCAATCGCACGAGTCTTCCAGAAATTGCTGGTGAAAGTGGCTGGTTTTTTCATTCGTACAAACCAGTTGAAATGGCCAATACTGTTCAAGATGCTTTGAGAGCTTTTCACAGCGATCCACAATCAGGGGCCCGTAGTCAACAGCATGCAGCTGGCTTTTCCTGGCAAGCCGCTGCCAAAGGATATGCTGATGTCTATCAGACAGTGCTTGAGCAATGACTCGTTCATAAAACATCCAGTCTTCGCGCTCACTAAAAATAGTTAAAGACAGTGGTACGAGTAAGAATTACTATTTCGAGTTCACCATGAAAATTATTGTTACCGGCGGCGCAGGGTTTATTGGTAGCCATATTGTCGATGCGTGCGTTAAATCTGGTCATAAAATAGAAATCATTGATAACCTTTCAAGTGGATCATCTGAGAATGTTCCTCGAGATGTGCCGCTTCACCAGGTTGATATTCGCGACACACTCAGCATCGCTAAAATTTTCAAAACATTTCAGCCTGATGCTGTTTGTCACCAAGCAGCCCAACTATCGGTCAGTCGTTCGGTTCGCGAGCCTCTGTT
>DONH01000068.1:0-5608 GCA_003509235.1 Planctomycetaceae bacterium | reverse complement strand
GTTCGGTTCGCGAGCCTCTGTTAGACGCAGACATCAATTGCCTTGGCCTTCTTTCTGTGCTCGATGCAGCGGTCGCTTCAAGCTGTAAGCGAATGGTCTTCGCATCTTCCGGCGGCGTCTTGTACGGAGATGTTCCAACACCTGCTCCAGAGACAACACCAGCAGATCCAATAAGTCCCTACGGCATTACCAAATGGGTTGGTGAAAAATACCTTGAATTTTATGCCCGAGAGCATGGGCTTTCAGCAATTGCACTACGCTATTCAAATGTCTATGGGCCTCGACAAAATCCTCATGGTGAAGCCGGAGTAGTCGCTATTTTCTGCAACAAATTCCTCGATGGGCATCCTGCTCTCATCAATGGTGATGGAAAATATATTCGTGATTATGTCTACGGCCCTGATATTGCTGCAGCGAATCTCTCTGCACTTTCTTTAGACGAACAGGCCTTTGGCAAAGGAAAAATGCTTTCCCTGAATATCGGCACAGGAGTTGGCACTGACGTCAATACACTCGAAAAGAACGTGCGAAGACAGGTAGAACATCTCCTTGCACATACTGGGAAAAAACAAAGCCTGCCTGACCCTGAATATGGTCCTGAACGAGTTGGAGACCTACGATCAAACCTCCTCGACGCAAGCCGTGCCAGCGATGTCCTTGCCTGGAAGGCAACACATTCATTCGATGAGGGGTTAAAAGCGACAGTCCAGTGGTTTTTTGATCAAAAGAACTACCCCCAATAAAATGCGTCCAAACGAAGTTCATTTTTTGGTCATCTTTGACCTCGAACCTTCTTGTCTTGCTCTTCTTCAGCTATGGTTCAAAGGTTTAAAACAAGCTGAGCTGAGCCTAAAATAGTTCGACTGACGTGATAATTGGTGACACCTGCCAAGGTGGGGTGCTCCCTTGCTGCACTCCTACCGGAGCATCGCTGCCATGTTGTTGACACAACACGTTACGTATTTTCAGGTTATCTCTGCGAACTGAAGAAACTCAGAATCAATGAAAGGATCGCTTTCGAGTAGCGGTCTCTTGATAACGTAGGGCAGGTATACAAGCTTGGTGATGACTATCAGCCAAAGAATTTTATTTTTCTAGCAAGAAACACACACCGCTTCATGTATGTGTTTCAAAAGACTTTGAAGCTATCGGCCTTTCCTAGGAAGACTATATTGTTCAAGACCAAGAGTTTGTGTGATCACAAGATAGCTGTCATCCACAGGCTTCGGTAAATGAAACAACTGATCGCCTCGGTTGGGCTGCAACTGTTGAGATGCCCGAACCTGTACAACGTTTGCTCCAGGATCGCAAAAAGTGTCATGAAGCCAACTACTCAGATTTCTGAGTTTCTGGGTTTTTCCTTAGAACAGTTTCGTGTTTCGAAATCATTTCGTAAGAAACTACTTCAAGCCCACTATAAGCATCACGACAGATTCGATTCATAAGCGTATTAGATTTGAGATACAACGGTAGGCCATGCTCACGACCAATAATCCGTCGGGCATCCACTGCCGAATATATGATTTCGGGTGGCATCCATCTTCGTGGCATACCTGTATATCCGAGTGCATCAACTTTTGTACGGGATTCAAGCAAATGGAAAAAGCGTAATGCATCATCTCGCGAGTTAATGGTGAGTGAAACACGATCCACGCACGCTAGTGTTTCACGATATTTTCCACACGGTGCAAATGCGTCACACCGAACTGCAGGTGCTACAAAAATAAGCCGTGTGTCTCCCGGTCGGCCCTGCCAAGGACTGACTGGCCTGCCTTTATTTTCTGCTGCAACGAGATCCTCTAGAGCCTCGAGTGTGATAAGTGCACCAAAGCTGTATCCGATAAAGACAACGGGACGTTTAGGGTCGATTTGGCCGAGGAGCCATGCCAGATAGTGTCCCTCTGTAAAACATCTTTGATATTTGTTTCGTCCATCTTTTAACAAGCAGCCATCCTGCTGACTGGGCCATGAATAAATCATTAACTGTGTGTCCACAGCATGAGATGTGAAAGAATTACAACGCCTTGCAAGGCGTATACCCTGTTGTTTTGCCGACCAGGCGTCGTAGCGATTGCCATGCAAGAAAATAACAAGAGGTCCTTTCCCCGAAAGCAAACTTCCAATGTCATCTGAAAGCCATCGACAACGCACTGATTCATATCGCTGGACAGATGGCTTCACTACCTCTGGTAAATGACAAATTCCTGGAAGATGCCTTGTGCTGAATACCCAGATTTCTGGTTCGCAGCACGCCTCACCGTTATTCGATGAACCAAAGGCAGGGGCTACAACACACGCACACAATCCGAAGGCCAAAGCAAGGCCGGACAATCTGCGCAATCGGTTCAAACTTATTTCTTTAATGTGAGTCCCTGCCATCAGCGTTGAACCACAGTCCGTTGAAATAATCTCTTGAAACCACCATATTCACCGTGAAAATTGTGGTTTGTGAAACATTGCGGTTTCCGTAAACCTTAACGATCACCTTCAACCCTAGCACGGAAAAATTGGTGAGGATACAAAAACCTTCCGTCGCACCATGAAAGCGTGGGGTAGGGTTGATCAATGAGACTGCTTGACTGTTTCTTTCGTTTGAATGCAACCCGGTCACTCAGTGCTCAGCGACTTTATTTTGATTCACCGGGAGGTTCCCCTATGACACGTCTTGTTTGCCTGATGACTGCGCTCGGCTGTTTAGTCGTTTTACCAGGATGTAGTAGTTGCTTCGGGAATAGTTGCAGAAGACCATCTTTTCTTGAGTTCCGGAATACGAGCCGAGGGCTCTATCAGAATAACTGCAATGCACCATGCGGTAAGACACCATGCGAACCGTGTGGTACTGCCCCTTGTGGCTGTGAACCATGCGGAAGTCCTACGCCTTGTTGTGAGGGTGGAGTAGAGAGCGGCACGGTCATCGGCCCAACTCCTGTTATGAGTGATCCAGGCACTTTTTCTTAATACAAAGAGCTTTTCAGCTCGATACGACGATGCACCGCTCTTGCCGGCCACGCATCGGGTCTTGCGACACAGTGGGTGTTCGCTCCCGATTCGAGCGGTTCGTCGTCGTATCGAGTTGACTCTGGGATGGATTCTTCTCCATCCTCTCATTTTTGTGCTGCTTCGTAGTTATACTCATCGTCATGTTTGACAATCTTTCCAATTCACTGACCTCTGCGATCGGCACTCTTCGTGGCAGAGGAAAACTTTCCGAATCAAATATGCGCGAGGGCCTCAGTGAGGTTCGGACAGCATTACTCGAAGCTGATGTCGCATACGATGTTGTTGAAGCATTTCTTGACCGTGTTTCAGCTGATGCCATTGGGGCAAAGGTTCTTGATGCCTTGGATCCAGCACAACAACTGATTGGTATTGTGCACCGCGAGTTAATTAATCTCATGGGACCGGTCGACCATGAAATTCCTTTTCGTTCAGGTGACACCACAATTCTTATGCTGTGTGGACTTCAAGGATCCGGAAAGACCACAACATGTGGAAAACTTGCTCGTCGCCTTAAGGAACAGGGGAAAGGCGTCATGCTCGTTGCTGCTGACTTGCAACGACCTGCGGCAATTGAGCAACTCTCAGTACTTGGTGAACAGATCGGTATACCAGTACACACGCCTGATGGCCAATCCGACCCCGTTGCAGTCTGTAAGGCTGGAGTAAACAAATCAAAGAAGGACAGGATCGATGTTGTCATTCTTGATACCGCCGGCAGGCTGTCTATTGATGAAGAATTGATGGCTGAGCTATCACGCATTGATCGAACGGTTTCACCTGATCAGGTCTTCTTGGTTGTTGACGCCATGACTGGACAAGATGCTGTTTCAAGTGCAAAAGCATTTAATGAATCGCTTGAAATTGATGGCGTCATCATGACAAAACTTGATGGTGACGCTCGGGGTGGTGCCGCACTATCAGTAAAAAGTGTTACCGGCGTCCCAATTAAATTCATGGGTACTGGTGAGGGAGTTGATGCCCTCGAGGAATTTCACCCTGACCGACTCGCCGGCCGAATTCTTGGCATGGGAGACGTCGTAAGCCTCGTTGAAGAAGCTCAGCGGAAATTTGACCAAGACGAGATGCAGCGACAGGAGGAACGCCTCAAGTCAGGTGAATTTACACTTGATGACTTCAAAAAAATGATGCTCCAAACCAGGCGGCTTGGTCCACTTGGGAAAGTAATCGGAATGATTCCTGGAATGGGAGGAATGCAGGAAACGTTAGCCGGTGCTGATCTTGAGAAAGACATCAATCGACTCTTTGGCATCATTGATTCCATGACACCTGAAGAACGACGGAACCCATCACGTATTGTTGATCAGACACGACGGAGACGCATCGCGACTGGGGCAGGTGTCCAGCCTCAAGAAGTCAATGATCTTGTAAAACAGTTCGATGGTATGGCCTCAATGATGAAAGGCATGGCAGGCCTGGGCATGAAAGATCGAATGCGAGAAGTCCAAAAAATGCAATCCGCTATGGGCGATCCAGCAGGCCGGCTCGGTCGACCAAAGGGTGATACTGGGAAGAGATTAACAGCGGATCAGAGGCGAAAACTCAAAAAACAACGGGAAAAAGAGGCTCGTCGGCGGAAACGAGACGCTCGCCGGTGATTCTAGGCGAGAGATGAATTTTCTTAAATCCTGCTGGGATTCGCCCCAGAACAAGAAAAATACTCTGCCCACCTTTTTTACGACTCGTTGTGGTGTACCTTAGAAGGCCCGTCGCATCTGCGACAGTTCGCATCCTATGTAGAACCAAGCATCGGTGAAAGGATGTAAACCCAAGTACCAACCAATTCAGAATTTGGAGAGTTGAAACCGTGGCAGTGGTAATTCGTATGAAACGAATGGGACGAACACACCGTCCTTTTTACAGAATTTGTGCAACTGACCGCCGGACACCCCGGGATGGCCGCGTTATTGAAGAACTCGGCACGTACGATCCGAGTGTCTCTGATACGAATGCCCGCTGTACACTCAAATCCGCAAGGGTGGATTACTGGCTGAGCGTAGGAGCCCAACCGAGTGATAAGGTTCGAGTCCTTATTAAGAAATTTGGGACTGATGGCACACACCTAAAAGCAATGGAAGAAGCTCGCTCTCGATTATCCCTACCGCGAATCGTACCGGAGGCTGGTGAACCGATATTGGCACCAGCTCCAGAAGAGGAACCACCGGCAGCCGAAACAGATGCGACACCTGAAGCTTCAAGCGAAGGCACTTCCCCTGAGGCATCAGCTGCTGATACGGATACAAAGGATGCCAAAAGTACCGAGCCAGTAGCTGATGAGCCAGCATCCGCCGAAGCCTCTCCAACTGCGACGGCCCCAAATGCTGAGGCAAAAACTGACGAGTCCACAGAGTGAGCGAGTGCAAAACGTGCCATGCGGATCGACGTCGTTACGCTATTCCCTGAAATTTTTCGGGGCTTTCTTGATGGAAGTCTGTTAGGTGCTGCGCAAAAAGCTGGTTTGCTTGACATCCGGTTAAGAAATATTCGAGATTTTGCAACTGGTGTCCACCGGCAAGTGGATGATCGTCCATACGGCGGAGGGCCTGGCATGCTTCTTATGCCCGGACCAGTTGTTGACTGCGTTGAGTCA
>DONH01000449.1 GCA_003509235.1 Planctomycetaceae bacterium | reverse complement strand
GTTCGCCGGCACTCTATACTCAAAACCCGCCGTAACATGAGGTTGGCCCCGCCTCCAACACTTCGGGTAGCGGCTGCATAGGCAGCTTCAAGGCCATATTTTAAAAGGCTGCCCGCGTAAAGCGTGCCATAGTGGTTCGCATCTGCAGGGAGTACAAGCCGGTGGGTAGTCGTTTCCTGATTGTCGGACATTCATTCGTTATAGCGATAACAGTGAAAAAAAATATAGTCCTTGCGATGGCAGGCGGCCGATGGGCTTTTGTTCATGATGATCGCAGAATTTGAGTCGATTGAGCCACTCATGATTCGTAATGATTACGCAACCGAAACGGGCGGACTTTGTTCGCGTAGGTGAGCAGCATACGTGGGATCAATTTTCACTAGTTCTTCACGTACGGCAGTCACTGTTTCTTCAATCTGGTCGGATGAGTGATTTGCTGTGATGAAGAACCGCAATCGTGCTGCTTTTTCTTCCACAGCGGGGTAGAGGATCGGTTGCACGTTGATACCTCGTTCAAATAACGCCCGTGATAATTTCAAGCTGTTGATTGAGTTGCCCAAAATAACGGGGACCACACCAGACCCACCTGAAGATCCAGTATTCAGGCCTGCCTTCTCAGCCAGTTCAATAAAACGTTTTGCGTTTTCCTGAAGTTTCGTAACTCGCTGTGGCTCATCTTTGAGGAGACGCAGAGCTCCCAAAGCAGCACCCGCGGCTGGTGGTGGCAGACCAATTGAGTAGACGAACCCTGGTACCGTGTATTTTAGCCACTCAACGAGCGTGGAAGATCCGGCGATAAGCCCACCACAACTGCCAAATGCTTTTGATAACGTTGCCATCCAAATGTCAACGTCTTTCGGATTCACTCCGAAGTGCTCGCCAATGCCTCGTCCAGTAGGGCCCATCACGCCGAGGGAGTGGGCTTCGTCTACCATGAGGAGTGACTTGTGTCGTTTTGCAAGGCCAATGAATTTAGGCAAATCAGCGAAGTCACCATCCATGCTATAGATGCCCTCAATGACAACGAGGACACGTCGGTATTGGCTTCGAAGTTCAGCAAGCATGGATTCTGCTGCCTCAAAGTCGTTGTGCGGAAAGGGCCTTCGACGAGCGCCTGAAAGTATCGCACCCTGAAGCAGACTGTTATGAGCAAACGCATCGTGCAGTACGAGATCACCTGGGCCAACCACATGGCCAATAACTGTTTCATTTGTTGCGTGCCCCCCAACCATCGTGACGGCATCTTCGGTACCGATGAAGTCAGCAAATGATCTCTCAAGTTCTTGGTGAATTGTTTTTTCGCCAGAGACGAGCCGACTTGCTGAGACACTCGTGCCATAGTGGTCAAGGGCGTCCTTTGCTGCTGCAGTCACAACGGGGTCGCCCGACATACCTAAATAGTTATAGGACGCCCAGCTAATGAATTTACGGCCATCAATTGTTGTCTTGTCGGTTGTTTTTCCCTCGTGAACACTAAAGTAAGGGTTTTGCAAGCCAGCATTCCGAACCATTGCGAAATTCTGTTGAAGGGCCCTTACTTCCGGGAATTGTGCGATGTTGTACGAGTCGGGGGTGATCTCTGCCACGACACGGGCAGAATGCGATTTTTTATTTCCCTCAAGTGGCATGTGGTCAAGGATTGCCTCTGTGACTTCACGGCAGGTTTCGATAGTAGGCAAAACCTGTTCAGGAAAGCGTGCACCAAATGCTTCCTCGAGACTTGAAACAATTTCCATTCGTTCAAGTGAGTCGAGGCCAAGTTCGACGATATTCGTGTCCAGCGTGAGGTTGCCGGCACGTTCCTTAGCTATTCTTCGGACATGCTCAAAGACGGTTTGAGTAACTTCACTTGGAAGTTCTCTATTTGGTCTATGGCCACGGGAAGTCTCTCCGAGAGGCCGCTGTCGTGCAAGCCTAGGAGTCTCGGGTGAAGATGTTTCTTTGGTTGAATCCAGCCAACTAATGTACTGTTCGATGACAGCGAGTGACGCATCTGAGAATTGACGTCGACACGCATGTCTCTGAATCTTCCCGCTTGATGTTTTGGGGATACTGTTTGGTCGTACTAATACAATAGCTTCCGTCGCAACTTCATGCTCTGTAGCAAGGCGCTTACGAATGGCATCAAATGCGGCCAGAACATCGGCCTTATCTCGCTTGCCTCGTTCCAGTTCTGCCACGATGACAACTCGTTCTCGGCCGTCTATTTCGACAGCAAAGGCTGCAACACAGCCCGCCCGAACAAGGTCACTCGCTTCCTCTGCGCAATGTTCAAGGTCTTGAGGGTAATGATTTCTGCCCCGGATGATTATTAGATCTTTGAGACGGCCGGTTACAAAAAGCTCACCATTATCAAAAAAACCTAAGTCTCCAGTCCTCATGTACGGCCCTGGGTTGGGCTTCCATCGTCCAACGTGGCCTGTTGTGGTTGCAGGCAGTTTCAGCATCGCTTGAAACGTCGATTTGGTTTCTTCAGTACGATTCCAGTATCCCTGCGCAACACTTGGGCCGCTGACCCAGATCTCACCAACCCGATCAGGTGGAAGTGGATCAAATGTTTTTGGGTCGACAATCAAAACATCTTGTCCATCCAGCTCCCGTCCGCTGCCAACAAATTGTCGAGCGTCGGGAGAAGAGTTTTCGTTGAGCGTGACAGTTCCAGTCTCGACTGACAGCGGATCAAAACGACGGATGACTGGTGGCTCAAACTTCATGCCACCGGTTACCATCAACGTGCTCTCTGCTAATCCGTAGCACGGATAGAAAGCTTCATTTCGGAAGCCACTGACCGCAAAAGCTTCAGAAAATGCTTTCATTGTCTCGGCTCGAACTGGCTCGGCACCATTGAATGCGAGTGACCAACTTGACAGATCGAGAGACGCTCTCTGTTCGGGAGTTGTCTTACGAACACAGAGTTCATAGGCAAAGTTTGGGCCACCGCTGATTGTCGCCCTGTATTTGGCAATTGCTTGCAGCCAACGGAGTGGCTTTTGCAGGAATGCAACCGGGGACATCAGCACATTAAATTTGCCACCATAAAGCGGTACAAGGATTCCACCTATAAGTCCCATGTCATGGAAACTTGGTAGCCAAAAGACCCCTGATTGACTTCGGGTAATCTCGAAGGCTTGCATGATACGGAGTGAATTATGCAACAGGTTTTCATGACTGAGCATGACGCCCTTCGGCGTGCCAGTAGAACCGCTTGTGTACTGCAGGAAAGCAAGTGTGCCACCCTTAATATCTGGACGATTCCAGCGATTTGACCATGACTGATCGAGTTCATCATTGACTTGCCATACGAGATGTTCAAGGCTCGGTGCGGAGGCTTTGAGAGATTCGAACCGGTCAAGGACATCTCGGGTAGTGAGCGCAACAGAGGCATTCGCGTCAGCAGCTATAGCTTCAATCCGTTCAACCGAGCGATTTTTTCGTGGAGGATATGCGGGAACGGCGATTGCGCCTCCGTAGAGGCATCCCATGAATGCGGCGATAAAATCAAGGCCGGAAGGATAAAGCAGCAGGACTCGTTTGCCTGACATGCCTTGGTCCATCAACCACGCACCAATAGTTCGGGCTTTTTGGTCAAGTTCAGCGTAGGTGATATTTAGTTCTTCAGTTTCGCCATCAACGAGGAATGTGAAAGCTCTATCATGAGGGCGATATGCCGCTCGCTGACGCAAAAGGTCCACGATGGTTGGTGCGAAGGAACCTTCGGGTAAAGGGGTCGGATTCACGTGTAGAAGGCTCTCCGGACCAACTGCGACGGCAAAGGAAAACTCATGCCGGGCAGCAAGGTATCAGTTGTTGGTGAACGATGGCCCGCCTGGCCCTGGCACACTACGGTTTGCTCCACTTTCTTGATGGAACTTATGTGTCACATCCGGCGACACGAGTGATGAAATCCACTTGAAGTTCCTCCACTTTTGAAATCGGCAGAAACTTCCCATGAACAAGAAAGTATAGCGGGG
>DONH01000440.1 GCA_003509235.1 Planctomycetaceae bacterium | reverse complement strand
CCAGGGTTCTCCTTACCTTCAATCTTCTCTTTTCGATTGAAATCATCCCGAAAGATAGTTTTTGAAAAAGAACCCTCCTCCTGGGCAAAAACGGTGTTTATTGCAATCACCGTTCCAATCCCAACAAGCAGGATGGTAGATATGTGATGTAATACGGTTTCTTTCGGGAAATATATTTTCACAACTAGTGCCCCATCTATCTGGAATCTTCTTATGCGGTCAATCAATATACTTTGTGGCGTCGCCCTTAGCCTAGCTTTTTATGACTTCCCTCTCCTCGCCGACACAAAAAAACACGCTTTCGATTCGGCGGTTCTTGAGGAAGTGTATAAACACGCATCGGGTGATGATCTGAGGCTCTATCGTTTTGAACCAGAGGGACATGATCCCTCTGCTGATCGCCGCCCAGCTGCTGTTTTCTTCTTTGGTGGCGGATGGAATGGGGGTTCCGTCCACCAGTTTGAGAAGCACGCCAGATATCTTGCCCAGCGAGGCATTGTCGCCTTTCTCGCCGATTACCGTGTGAAATCCCGACAGGGCACAAAACCAGACGCCTGTGTTCAGGACGGAAAATCTGCGATTCGATGGGTTCGCGCCAATGCATCTCGGCTTGGTGTTGATCCAAAAAGAATCGCTGCTGGCGGGGGTTCGGCTGGTGGTCATGTCGCAGCAGCCACTGGAATCTGCGACGGATTCGAGGACCCGAACGACAGCAATGCAGAAACCAGTTCGAAAGCTGACGCGTTGCTGCTGTTCAACCCTGTGTATGACAACAGTCCAGAGGGATATGGGCACTCCCGTGTCGCAGCACACTTCCCTGCTATCTCACCTGCTCACAACATCAGCCCCGATGATCCACCAACGCTTGTCTTTCTCGGGTCTAACGACAAACTCATCCCTGTATCAACAGCTCAAAAATTTGATGCTGACTTAAACAAGGCAGGCATCCAATCCACCCTCTACATTTACTCTGGTCAACCGCACGGGTTTTTTAACGAAAAAAAGTCACAGCGATGTTTCGTGGATACGATTCTCAAGATGGATCAGTTTCTTAACGAGCTAGGGTGGTTACAGGGTCCACCAAGTCGGTCAATAATAAGAGGGCTCCTCGAGGTAAAACCGTCCACGCCAAACATTGTATTCATCATGTGTGATGACCTTGGCTACGGCGACGTCCACTGCCTCAACACACAACATGGAAAGATTCAGACGCCACACATCGACTCCCTCGCGATCGAGGGAATGACTTTTACCGATGCTCATTCCGGGTCGGCCGTTTGCACACCAACCAGATACGGGCTACTCACAGGACGCCATTGCTGGCGCACAAAACTGCAGCATGGTGTTGTTCAGGGGTTCGCCCCGT
Source organism: Planctomycetaceae bacterium (assembly GCA_003509235.1). Lineage (GTDB taxonomy): Bacteria > Planctomycetota > Planctomycetia > Pirellulales > UBA1268 > UBA1268. The sequence continues at coordinate 3,480 of DONH01000440.1, read as the reverse complement.
GCCTCATTGCAGATGGCCGTCCGACTATTGCGAGCTTTTTACACACAAAAGGGTATAAGACGGCACTCATTGGGAAGTGGCACCTCAACTATCAATACCAAGACCACAGCACCGGAGCGTTTCTCAAACGGAAGAAAAATGAGTTGCCCCCTGTTGGAGCAACAATTCCAGACGGTCCGTTAGTTCATGGATTTGATTTTTTTCATGGCTTCCATCACAGCCGTGACATGGAGGCCATTGTTGAAAATTCTGAGGTGATCGGACACGACGATGCGATTACTATGCTTCCCCGTTTGGCTGAACAATCCGTTCGCTATATCAAAAATGCAGCTACCACTGCTCAGCCATTCTTTCTTTATGTGCCCCTCAGTTCTCCACATACGCCAATTGTACCGAGTGAATCCTGGCAGGGAAAAAGCGGGATCAGTGACTATGCGGATTTTGTCATGCAAACAGATGACGTTGTGGGGCAGATAATCAATGCAATCGACACCAACGATCTGGCAGAAGAAACCATCGTCATCTTCACAAGTGACAATGGCTGCTCAAAGGCTGCTAATATTGATGAACTTGCAGAAAAGGGCCATCGAGTCAGTGGTCCGTACCGAGGTTCGAAGGCTGATCTTTGGGAGGGAGGTCATCGGGTCCCCTTCTTTGCGCGTTGGGCGGGTGAAATATCACCTGGCTCATACTGCAACGAGACAATTTGCCTAACCGACTTCTTTGCAACCATTGCTGATTTGCTCATCGATGACATTCCGGATCTATCCGCCGAAGATAGTGTCAGTTTTCTCCCTGCGTTTCACGACCAACCACTTGGTACGAACCGCAACGGTCTTATTCATTCATCCATCAGTGGTCACTTTGGATACCGTATGGGCCACTGGAAACTTCTACTCTCCCGAGGATCTGGTGGCTGGACCGCTCCAAAGGAGGATGCCGCCAAGAAACAACAACTGCCCGCCTTTCAACTTTACGACATGACTACCGATCCCGCTGAAAGCCGGAATCTCGCAAGTGAGCAACGAGAGGTCGCCCACCATCTCTACACACTCCTCCGCGCAGACATTGAACGAGGTCGAAGCACGCATGGCCCTGACTCAACAAACGACACGGACGCAATAAACGTCTGGAAAAGCGGGGCACCAACGCCTGACCTCTGAATACTGTGGGTGTTTTTTTGAAAAATATATACATGCTCATACAGTTCATATTATATTGTCGTACGCGAAAAAACGGGGCATAAAAGCGACTTCCTTTGCTGCAGTTAAAAGATCGCAATAAATGCTTGAGTACAGACCAGGCTCCAACGTGACACTTTTTTTCAGGACCAAGAAAGGCAACCATGACAACACCTCACAACGTATCGCAAACAAAACCAACAACAGGCGCATCACATTCCGTTAACCGTAGAAACTTTATTGCGAACTCAGCAGTTGGTGTCACCGCTGCCACCACCCTCGCTGCGGCTCGCACCAGTGGAGCAGCAAAAGCAAATAATCGCATCCGCATTGGTTTTATTGGTCCCGGTGGAAGAGGTTTTGGCGCACATGTCAAAACACTTGTAAAGCTTCGTGCGGAAGGTGCAAACATTGACCTTGTTGCGGTCAGTGAGGTCTACAAAGCACAAGAGGATAAAGTCTGTGAATATATTAAGACTGAAACAGGCATCGACCCAAAACGATACGTTGACTATGAGGACATGCTTGCCGACGACTCAATAGATGCCGTGTGTATCGGCACCCCTGATCACTGGCACCGTCTGCAAATTGTTGCGGCCCTCAAAGCCGGGAAGCATGTTTATGCCGAAAAGCCAATGACGAAGACTGTCGAAGAAGCGCTCGACGTCGTCAAGGTTTGGAAGGATACAGGTCGGGTCATGCAGGTTGGAGTTCAATCAACCAGTCTTCCCGTCTGGGATCAGGCCAGAAAGCTGATTGATGGAGGAAAACTCGGCAAGGTTCTTGGCTATCAGACCGAGTACTTCCGAAATTCAAACGTCGGTCAATGGCGATACTATGACTTAACTAAGAACATGACACCAAAGACAATTGACTGGAGAAGATGGTTAGGTGTTGACGCCGGCCTTGCCGATGAAATTCCGTTCGACCGCGCAGTTTATCGCCAATGGCGCTGCTATTGGCCGTTCGGTTCTGGCATGTTCACTGATCTCTTTGTTCATCGCACAACCGCAATGCTTAAAGCGACAGGTCTCCGCTTTCCTGCCCGTGTAGTTGGTGCTGGAGGAATCTACCTTGAACTGGATACTCGAGATGTGCCAGATGTCGCGACTGTCGTTGCTGACTACAACGAGGGATGCCAAGGTCTCATCACGGCAACGATGTGCAATGAAAATTCCCGTATCAAACAGACCATTCGTGGTCATAATGGCGCGTTTGAATTCGGAAACGGAGAGAACTTTAAGGAATTTGAGTTCCTCGCAGAACGCCCTCAGGTCACGCTCGACAGCTCAATCAAGGATGAAACAATTAAGAGTGATATGAAAGATGGCAGCCTCGCCAAAGGGGGCACTACAAAGCTCCACTTCCAAAACTGGCTCGCCGCCATGGAGGCAAACGACCCGAATGCCTGTAACAATCCTCCTGACCTTGGTGCCGCTGCCGTGACAACCGTGATTCTCGGAGCAATGAGCTATCGCAATGGGAAGGTCTACCATTTTGACGCTGAGCGTGGCCGCTATACCGACGGCAGTCCTGCCTGGGCCAACAGGTGGGAAACCCTCTCCAAACATCGCGGCCAACCGCGGCACGTGCCTGGCTGGCAGGCTGGCGAGACTGGCAGTGAACTCCAACCCAAGCCATATCAATCTTTGGCAGGCCCATGGATTGATGGGAAAGATCCTGCAGCTTCGTAACACCGTATTTACGCAAGGCTCGAATCTCACTCAAACAATGAGCGTGGCCTGTCTTACAGGCCACGCTTTTTTATCGCTTGGTTTATTTATTGCCTTCGGCAATCTCTTTTTGCTGCTGAATGATTGATACCGCACGAATATCCCCAAAAGCTTTTTGCTTGATACTGCTAGGTTGAATAGTCACTGTGTAATCACCAGCCGTATCAAGATAGACATACCCACAGTGCACCCACCTAAAATTCTGAAAATGACCTGTCTCTTTTACGACACAGGTGATGGCACTACACTCTTCACCATCACGGACAAATGCAATACGGCCCTTACTCCCCCCCTGCCCTGCTCCACACCCCTGCAGCAACGCGACTGAGTACCAACCCGACTCTCGAAAACAACACCACCATGCTGCCGCGTCCCCCTGATTCGTCCAAAACCCAACGGTATTTTTATAGGTTTGGGGTTCGAACCGTAATTTTTCACCTTGGGTTCGTGCATCACTCGCGCGCAGAAACATCGAACCGTCGGGGGCCGGCTCAATCCTTTGCTGTTCTGATGCAAAAACTGGAGCCACATCAAATGTGACGAGAAGTTGTCCATCCTCTGGAAAC
>DONH01000041.1 GCA_003509235.1 Planctomycetaceae bacterium | reverse complement strand
GTATTCATCAACCATGAATCTGATCGATGCAATTTCAAATCCTAGCCTAGGCGTTGGTGCAGAGGTTCCCCTACGTGTCCATGCTCGGTTTGTTGCTCCGTTTCTCGACATTTCCCTCGTCTTGCTCGGCATACCATTAGTGCTTGGCCCAAGTCGACGAGGTGTCTTCGTAGCAGTTGGACTCTGCGTTTTAACGACTGTAGCGTTTTTCCTAACAATACTCGGATTCCACGCCCTAGCCACTAGCTACATTCTTGGACCATCTTTCGCTGCCTGGGCTCCGCTTATGGTGATGGCTCCACTTGCAGCATGGCGAGCACAGCCCATGTGGGAATAAAAGTATGGCAAGAAATTGCTGAGCACCGTCTCACAACAAGTGGTACATCTTTCCCGAACCTCTTTTTTTAGCCAAACCTTTTTTCTCGACCCGAACCACCCTCTCTGCCGATAGTATCAAAAGAGGCGCGGCATGCACCTCTCCAGCATCAAGGGAAACGTAATGCTGGAACCCATTTTGGCAAAGGAGTGCCCTCACAATGTGGATTAACACCACTCGTTTTGGACGTATCGATGTCGATTCAGCTGATCTGCTGAACTTCCAAAGCGGCCTGCCTGGTCTCGAGCAATGCCGAGAATGGGCTCTGCTTGCTGACGCCGAAAACGATGCCCTCGGCTGGCTTCAAAGCACAACGCGAGACGACGTCGCAATTGCGGTTGTCAGCCCGAGACGATTTGTGCCTCAGTACCAGGTCCGCATACCAAGAAGTGAGCTTACGCCTCTTCGGCTACATGACATTCGTCAGGCGCAGCTTGTGGTAGTTGTCAGCAAAAATAACAAAGGACTTACACTTAATCTGAAAGCTCCAATCGTTATAAACCTTGAAGACCGTACAGGCCGTCAAGTTGTTGCGAGTGGTGACTTATCTTTGCATCAACCACTAGATCACACCCTAGCCACGCTTAAAAAGAGTGCATAATTCGATGGTAGCTGGAAGCTTGGAACACCAGTTTAAAAATACATCAGGAAGGAACCAACGATGCTCGTACTCTCTAGACAACGTGATGAAAGCATAATGATCGGCGACAATATTGTTGTGACGATCGTAGATATCCGAGGAGACAAAGTACGGCTAGGCATCAATGCACCTTCTGAAATTCCTGTGCATCGCCAGGAAGTCTATGAAGCCATTCAGCGTGAGAACATACGAGCTGCCAGTCTCGAACCTGCAGAAATACGGGACATCGGCGGACTCACGTCGAAGTGAACGCTCACCAAGATTTCACCCGGCCATCTGTTCCCAAGAAGCCAAAAGGCTGAGTTTCCCAATAGTGCTCGCCTTCGCTCGCACCGATGCTCCTAAAAACATACGGGCGAGTCTACAGACCCCACTTACCGTCTTACCGGTTTGTATCTGGCAAAACGGCTACGGGTTCAAGAAATACTGAGGCTCATTACCAGGTCGCCATTTAATATTACAGCCTATGCTTGGATGCTGTGGCTGGGGAAGTGGCCGAGACTCAAGCAAGGCATCTATAGCCTTTCGAAGATCCTCACCCGTCACGGGCACTCCGCTATCAGGACGACTTCCATCAAGCTGGCCTCGGTACACCAATTTGTGGTTCCCATCAAAAAGATAGAAGTCCGGTGTGCAGGCTGCACCATATGCCTTTGCAACCTCTTGCGTTTCGTCAAACAAATAAGGAAACGAATAGCCCCGCTGCTCACTTTCATGAATCATTTGTTCTGGAGAGTCGGCAGGGTGTGCAGCAACATCATTCGAATTTATAGCAACCATGCCGACACCTTTCGGCATGTACTCATAACCGATCGCAGCCAACTCATTTGCCACATGTTTTACGAATGGACAATGGTTACAAATAAACATCAAGACCGTCCCTCGCTCCCCGGCAACGTCTGCAAAAGAAAGTGTTCGTCCGTCAATATTTGTCAGTGAAAAATCCTCGGCCTCTGTCCCAAGAGGAAGCATCGTGCTCGGAGTGCGAACCATTTTCTTTTCCTTTTAAACGTGTCTCAAAAAACAATAAACAATCTACTCTGAACCATTTGCCCGAAACAGCAGGCAGGCATTTTCCGTGGTTGCAGCAGCAAGAGACTCAATTGTCTCTCCACGAATATTTGCTAAACATCGAGCTGTATGCACGACATGCGACGGCTCATTTCGTCTTCCTCGTAACGGTTCAGGAGACAAAAACGGACTGTCTGTCTCAACAAGCAAACGATCGAGCGGAACCGTTTGGGCTACTTCCCGCAGCGACTCAGCTGACCGAAATGTCACCATTCCTGCAAAACCTATGTAGAACCCAAGCTCAAGGGCCTCAGCTGCTTCCTCGGAAGTCCCCGAAAAGGCATGCAACACACCAGTCATTGGCTTGTGTTGAGTCGCTTTTGCAAGCGTATCGAGCACATCGCGAATACTGTTGCGAGTATGAATAACAAGTGGCAGCTCTGTTGCTTGTGACAAATCAATATGACGATCAAAAAACAGTTGCTGATTTTCTTTGGAGGCGACTGTACGAAACCAATCTAAGCCTGTTTCACCAATTGCAGAAACTTTTCCTGATCCTACAAGTTTCTCAATACGGCCCCACTCTTTCTCATCAACATCATCAACATCGTTCGGGTGAATACCTACTGCGCAAAAAACCCCTTCTTCATTCTCGCTTAATTGAACAGCTGCCTCGCTATCCGCCGCGCGTGTGCCGATAACAGCCATACGCGAAACGCCTGCTGCACGAGCACGCTGAAGGACGTCCTTTGTATCCCCTCCATAACGCATTGGGTCGAGGTGACAATGGCTATCAAAGTATTCTATAGGTGCCACAGAGAAGGTAGCCTTTTACCATATGAGTAGGAACTAGCAGGAACAACAAGGAATGATTCGATTGCCTGAATTACGGAGCAGATGTTGCCACGTTGCTTTTAAGTCTTTTTTCTTGCTGACGAAGCATATCGAGATGCCCCTCGACTGCTGAAATTGCCTCTCGAACAAGCTCAGCGGTCTTATCAGCACCACTCTCTCTTTGGCCAACAATCCCGTCTGCCTGATCGCGTAGACTTTGGAGTGTTTTTTCTCGCTTCTCCAGATCAGCAATTAGTGTTGGAAGTAAGAACGCAAGATTAACATCATGCCAACCTGTGAATGCCAGAGGGAAAAAGCTTTGAGGTAGTTCGAGTTGTTCAGCCACGAGAATTGTTTCAGCTCGATCAACAAAATTTTGATGGTCTGAAACCACATCCACTAATGTGAGTTTAAGTGATTCATCACCTCGGTATGTCCAGACATTTGAATCAGAAAGATACATCAAGGGGGACTGGCGAAAAAGTCGTACAAGGCGACTAAGAACCACTTCCTCGTTTTGCTTTGAAGTCATAGTACTGGAATTCCTAAAACCACCGGTTTTAACCTGACATGTTACTAGACATTTTCACGAAGCAATGACGCCTGCTAAATGGGCAGCTGCATAGAGGCCGGACCAAAAAACACCGAATACCAAAACAGGCAGAACGAGGCCAGTAATCATTGCCCCCGAAATTGAAACAAACGGAAACGGTTCTGACACACGATCTTCCGGAACCGGGTCAAAGGTCATCACCTTCAGTACTCGTAGGTAATAAAAGAGGCTTATAACCGTATTAAATCCACCAACAACCAACAGGCTTAACATCAAAGGACTTTCCGCGCCTGCTGTGATTGCATCAACAAGCGAAGAGAACACAAGAAACTTTGCAACAAATCCAGCCAGAGGTGGAAGGCCAACGAGGCTCACAAGAACCACTGCCATGGCAACCACAATTCCAGGGCTTCCATGTATCAATCCGGCATACGATGCAATCTCTTCGCTTTTCAAGCGATTCCGAAGGAGAGCAACAATGCCAAATGCACCGAGGTTCATGAAAAGATAGGTGGCAAGATAAAACGCAACGGCTGACACTGCATCGCGTGCTCCGTCCACAGAAATAGCCACCATAGCCACTGCAGCAGCAACAGCCATCATGATATAGCCTGCGTGAGCAATGGTTGAATATGCCAACAATCGCTTCATGTTTGTCTGCCCATACGCCGCTAAATTGCCAAATGTGCAAGTAATAGCAGCAAAGAGACCAATCACATAGACAACAAAATGCCTCACATCGCTACCTGCAACGGCACTTGCCGACATGCCCAGAGCAGTATCACCTACGGGAGCAGAAAAGGCGAAAGCCACCCGAACTAGCAGTGCTATGGCAGCAGCCTTACTCGCCACAGAAAGAAAAGCACCGACTTCGGCCGCTGCACCTTCAAAGACATCTGGGCACCAAAAATGAAACGGGACTGCAGAAAGCTTGAACGCCAAACCAACAGAAAGCATAAGCCCTCCCAAACAAAGTACCATCGTGCTCCCGCTCGTCCCACCAACTGCCAGAACACGGGAAATCTCGAAGGACAAATCCGGCAAAGCAAGTGTTCCCAACACTCCAGAAATCAGACTAATTCCGTAGAGCATAACCCCAGCTGTCCCAGCACCGTAAATGGCGTACTTGAGGGCAGCCTCAGAACTTGCCGGCCTTCCTTTGAGCATGCCGGCGAGCACGTATGACGGGACACTCGCCATTTCAATTGCCATGAAGACCATTACCAGATTATTGGCTGACACCATGAGGCACATTCCGAGAGAACTTCCCAGCACAAGTGAATAGAAGTCAGCTCCATCCTCACGGTCAGGAATTCCCGATAATTTTGTGAGTACAGCGTAGAGGACTAAAAAACCTGCCAGCACGAGTCGAAGAAATGCTGTGAATGAATCAAATACAAGCAACCCACCAAATAATTCGTTTCTCACTGCATCTGCTGAAAGCAGAGGATCACCCATTTGGCTACCTATGCTGAGAAAATCGACATACGCGTACCAGGCTGCAAAACACACCCCACCCAAAGCAATCCCACCAGAATCAAGATGCCTCAAAAGAGGAAGCATTCTGCACATTAACAACAAAACAATTGTTGCCACCAAACAAAGTTCGGGTCGGAAAAGGGGTAATGAGACACGAACAGTGTCAATAAAAAGTTCGTTCAGCAGTGTGCCGACATTCAACTCGGGAGTCACCAAAAGTTCCTTTCCTTCAACGCAGTTCCCAGATGTATGGATTAGTCCTGAGCCCAACGCGAGGCAATTTCTCTACTCACAATTTCTGCACGAGTGATAACACTATTGCCATCTGGCACGCCGTGATCATCCTCAGCGACAATCATTTTTCGTGCTCCATCATTTACATCTCGTGTCCACTCAGCCAAAGTTTCCACCTGCTGGTTAACAGAAGGGGTCACGTATTGGAAAAGCGTCTGCGGCGCGACGCCAAAGAGAATCGCCAAGAAAACTAGTGGTGTCGCAATCGATAATTCACGCGGAGTGATGGGCTTCAGCGCGTCTTCATATGGCCCCCGATACTCGGCCCCAAGATAAACTTTTTGAATTGCCCACAAAATGTATGCCGCTGTAAGAATAACGGTAAAAGCTGAAATGACTGCAAGCGGCCTACTGTAATTCCAACTCGAAAGAGTTACTAAAACTTCTCCGATAAAACCACAGAGTCCAGGCAGGCCCAGGCCAGCGAAGAAGACAACTATTGCCAACCCACTGTACACGGGCATCTTGCTGAAAATCCCACCAAACTCATTCAAGTTCCGATGATGAACACGGTCATAAAGCACTCCCACCATGAAGAACATGCCAGCGGAACTGATTCCGTGAGCAAGCATTTGGAACATGGCCCCATTCACGCCCTGAGCCCAGAACTCCCAACGATACTCCTGGCCGGCTACAGCACTCCAGACGCCAAGCCCAAGCATCACATAACCCATATGGCTAACTGAACTATATGCAACCATGCGTTTGAAGTCTGTTTGAGCGAGAGCAGCAAAGGCTCCGTAGACCATGGACACAACGCCTACTCCACAAACCAGCCACGCCAAAGACAGGCCTGCTCCGGGACAGATTGGGTAACAAATACGTAGGATTCCATACCCACCAAGTTTCAATAAGACTCCGGCCAAGATCATCGAAATTGGCGTTGGAGCTTCGACATGTGCATCAGGCAGCCATGTATGTACTGGGAAGACCGGGACTTTGATAACAAAACCGATGAGCAGTAGCAGAAAAGCCCAGGTCTCAAGACTCATTCCCAGCCAGACTGTTGTCGCTGCAAACGGTGAGTTCGGCAATTGACCAACAGCAGCCAACGCCATCAGATTGAACGTGTGGACAGCACTTTCCGCAGAACGTAATGACGCTATCTCCTGTGTCGCCGTTGAAGGCTGCACTACGTGTGTCGCAATAAGTTGCTCATCAGAGAGCAACCGAACGTCGCTTGTAAAATACAGCATGAGAATTGCTATGAGCATCAATACGCTACCAAGCAATGTGTAAAGGAAAAACTTGATAGCTGCATACTCACGCCGTGGACCACCCCAAACACCAATGAGAAAATACATCGGTAACAACATGACTTCCCAAAAAACATAGAACAGGAAGAAGTCAAGCGAAACAAAGACACCGAGCATGCCAGTCTCGAGCAGAAGAAACAGAATATGGTACGCCTTCACGTGCTTTTTAATGGACCAACTTGCTGCAGCGGCCAGCATGGAAATAAACGTCGTCAAAACGACGAGAGGCAGGCTGATTCCATCAATACCTAACAGATATTCAATACCGAAAGACTCAATCCAAGGCAGTTTTACGACCCCCTGCATTTCTGCCTGTCCAACGACAAATTGGCCAGGCCCCACGGCACCAAAAAACTGGGGAACGGCAACCCACAGGGACAACAGGAAGACGACAGCGGTTGTCGCGAGTGTGCTCCACCGAATTATCTCTTCACGAGCCTTGGGGATGATCGGCAACGATAGACCTGCTGCCACGAGAGCAGGCAAAAAGACGATAACTGTAAGCGGCCAAAAGGCGGGATTCTCAGCGGGTGCCATGTGTTATTCCATGAACGGCGGGGGGAAATTTCAACCAGCAAATGAAGTCCGAAACAAAAGTGTTGCAAGGACAAATATTGCGACAGTACCAACAACGATAAACATCACATACTGACGAAGGTTACCTGTCTGGACACGCTTCAATTTAAGCCCAGCCTTCCAGGTAACTCTGCCAGCTAAATTCACAATGCCATCAACAACCGCTCGGTCGAACCAAGCGTCTACGCTCGCAATCTGTCGAGCTATCCATGCAAGTGAATTTATAAATCGATCGATCACCTGAGTATCAATAGCACTTATAAAACGTGCCAATCCAAGTGTCGGTAGTACAAAAAGCACGTTATAGAGTTCATCAACGTACCATCTATGAACCAAAAAAGTATAAATTGGTCTGGCCGCATGAGCGACAGCTACCGGTGAAACCAAAGGTTTCAGATAAATCGCAGCAGCAAGAAGAACCCCGGCAAGTGCCGTCAGGAATGCTGTCAGTGTAGCCGTGACGTGAATAGCACCAACATGGCTTTCATGCTCAGCGGGCAGAGTGATGCTCCCAAGGATTCCCGCTGTTGTAACGGCCTCTGCAGTGCCAGCCGGACGTGATTGCTCCAGCAGTCTTTCAACACCTAGGCCGCCGGGCAATGCCCAGCCCGCGACGACAGCAAAAATAGCAAGAGCAACGAGTGGGGCCGTCATAACTCGAGGCGACTCATGAGCGTGTTCAAAAACATGCTGATCGCGGGGTGATCCTGCAAACGTCATAAACCAGAGACGAAACATATAAAACGCCGTTATAAACGCCCCGCCTGCAACAGCTATATAAAGAACTGAATGCTGGGGATTCATCCTAGAAAAAAGGAGTGCTTGGGCGAGAATTGCATCTTTTGAATAGTAACCACTAAAGCCCAATACAAAAGGAACCCCCGCACCGATAATCGCAAGGCATCCAATAAGCATCGTCCATGCTGTGTAAGGCATTACTTTCAAAAGACCGCCCATCTTCCGCATGTCATTTGTATGGCAAGCATGAATGACTGACCCCGAACACAAAAAGAGAAGGCTCTTAAAAAAAGCGTGGGTTATCAGATGAAAAAGTCCCGCCACCCATCCCCCTACACCAAGTGCAAGCATCATATAACCAAGTTGACTCACTGTTGAGTAGGCAAGCACACGCTTGATGTCGGTGGCCGTTACAGCGATAGTAGCAGCGATAAAAAGCGTGAAACCTCCGGTATACGCAATGACTAGCAAGACATCTGGAGTGAGCACCGGAAAAAAACGTCCGACCAAGTACACGCCTGCAGCCACCAT
>DONH01000399.1 GCA_003509235.1 Planctomycetaceae bacterium | reverse complement strand
TCATCGGCAAAGCTCTACCAGAAACCACGACGACGTTTCTGCAAAAGCACGGTCTTGAAAAGGAACAGATCACAAACTGGGCAGTTCATCCAGGAGGACCGCGAATTCTTTCAATGGTCGAACAGGCACTTCAACTGCACACCGACGCCTTGCTTGGTTCTCGCGATGTCCTGTCACAGTACGGAAACATGTCGAGTGCTACTATCTTCTTCATCCTAGAAACCCTTTTTGTCCAGGCACACCAGAGTCAGTCGCATGGACTCCCGGACACATGCATCGCGATGGCATTTGGGCCCGGATTGACAACGGAACTCGCACTTTTTCAGTAGCTGCTGTCGGCATCCGACTCTGTGGTAAATAGAATTGGGTTCAACGGATCGTCCATAATTTCTCCAATGGCGGTGGATGGCGTCCATTTTTCATGATCAAGTGCCTGATTTGGATTCGATGGTTTTGCCAGTCGCATATTGGAGTCCATATAAATCACTGTGTGCACTTTACGTGGCACTGCTGTGTTATTTGGTCCTGCACGATGTAAAGTCCACCCAAGATGAAACGACACATCACCTAGATCGTACGGCTCGATCACTTCAACAACTCCCTGAGTTTTTATTTCCTTTTGGATCAGGGCCTCGGATCTGTCCGATATCGGAAGATCTCTTCCGATCCGTTTGCGATGGCTTCCACGCCCAAAACAAAGAGGCCCCTGTTCCAGGGGTACCGCGTGCATTGGGATCCACGCGGTGACAGACAAGTTACTCTTCATTGGCCAATATTGTTGGTCGGTATGCCAGGGCGTAAAACCACCAGATGGCTCCTTATAGAGTGCCTGGTCGTGCCACAACCTAACACCGCTTGCGCCGAGTAAGTCGGTTGCTATTCCAGCGAGTCGTTTTGAAAATGTGAGCCATCGAGCAACCTCACTTTTCTTCCACAGATTTTCTACTTGAATGAATGCCTTCGAATACGTGTCACGTTCTTTCATCGGCGTACCTTTAAGGTGGTTGTGAGCGAACGTTAGTCGAGTAATTTCAGGCTCGAAATAGTGTAACGTTGCCACATCAAAAACATTTGATGCCCTCAAGAACCCATCTTCTCGGAATCGAACCAGTTGGTCTTCCGTCAGGTGATATTTCTGATCAAGCAGGGACAGATCACTCATTCCAAACACCTTTGTACGACCTCATAATATTCTTTATGGACTTCCTAAGCAGACCCATAGGACCTCTCTCCCATACGATGAGCAGGATTGCACGTCCAAAGACGTCCTGTTTACTCAATTATTGTCGCAATGGCAGGCTACTGTTTACACACTCATTGGTATATCGTCATACACTCGTTCGTGGCACCGACGTAAGATGCCGAAGAACCAAGCATAAGCCCTTTTCTCCTCAAAGGGAGAAACCGAAGAACCATACGATGCCTGATAGGTACAATGTGGTAGTGAAAGTTGCCAATGCTACCTGAGTCAACAGAACCCAAACTACAACACGCCTTGGCAGAATCATGAAACCAGCGCGTCGCATTGCGATAGATCAAATATTTCCCGACGTCGACAGCGGTCGTTTCGAGGCAAAACGTATTGTCCATCGGCCGACCAAAGTTTCTGCAGATATAGTCTGCGACGGACATGACGTCCTGTCCTGCACGCTCTATATCCGGGGTCCTCATGATAAATCTTGGACGACTGTTCCCATGACCAACGTCGGGAATGATGGGTGGGAAGCAGTTTTTACGCCGGACCACCTTGGAACATGGGAGTACACCATACGTGGTGGAGTGGACCGTTTTGAAACCTGGCTACGTGATTTGAAGCGACGCAAGAATGCGGGAGAAGATCTGTGTGACGAATTCATTGAAGGACAAAAACTCATAGACCGTGTTCTTGAATCAGCACCTACCCATGTTGCTAAACAGCTTAGCCATATCAAGTCTCTACTTATGCAGTCCGATGGATATACCACCGCCTGTAGTACCCAACTAGCATTCTTAATGGCCGAACACGCTGACCGCTCTGAAGACACCTGGCTTGACAGTCCGCGGCGCATCTGTGTTGAACGGGAACGAGCGGCAGTCGGAGCATGGTACGAGGCCTTCCCGCGTTCATGGGGTTCCCTCGGCAAGCATGGCACGCTTTGCGATCTTGCCAACTCGATTGACTACATATCCTCTATGGGTTTTGATGTTCTTTACCTGCCACCGATTCACCCGATTGGACAGTCATTTCGAAAAGGCAAAAATAATTCTGCACATGCCCAACCTGAAGATGTTGGAAGCCCGTGGGGAATTGGATCATCTTCGGGCGGCCACATGGACATCCATCCTGAACTTGGCACACTCGAGGATTTTGAGACACTGAGGCACGCGGTGTGCGAGCGAGGCATGGAACTCGCACTCGATCTTGCACTGCAGTGTTCACCTGACCATCCGTGGGTGACCGATCACCCGGAGTGGTTTCGTCATCGGGCTGATGGATCCATTCGCTATGCGGAGAATCCTCCAAAAAAGTATCAGGATATATACCCACTTGATTTCGAAACCGGGGCCTGGCAGGAACTCTGGCATGCGGTGCGCGAAATCTTGGAGTTCTGGATTAGGCAGGGCGTCCGAATCTTTCGTGTAGACAATCCACATACCAAGCCATTTGATTTTTGGGAATGGCTTCTTGCTGATGTCCGGCGTACGCATCCGGACGTTTTGTTTCTGGCTGAGGCCTTTACCAGACCCAAGACAATGTATCGCCTCGCCAAGGTTGGATTTACACAAAGCTATACCTACTTTACCTGGCGGACTGAGAAACAAGAATTGACGGAGTACCTCGAGGAAGTCACCACGCCTCCTGTTAAGGATTACTTCCGGCCAAACTTTTTCACAAACACACCAGACATCCTTCATGAAACGCTTCAGCGTGGTGGGCGACCAATGTTCATGGTCCGGCTGGCGTTAGCTGCACTGTCTGTTGGCAACTGGGGCATCTATGGCCCCGCCATGGAACTACAAGACGCGACGCCACGTGAGCCAGGGAGCGAAGAGTATCTCAATTCCGAAAAGTATGAGATACGACTGTGGGACCGGCAGGCCCCACACACGCTCGCTCCATTCATCACCCGGCTGAATGAAATCCGACGGTCCGAGGCTGCCATTCGTGAAAACAGTTCGCCGATGATTGAAGAAACTGCAGACCCCTTTCTGTTGGCTTGGTCCCGACACGATCCAGCCACCAACAATCACCTGTTAATTGTGGTTAATCTCAGACCCGAAGAATCCCGAACGAATACGATTAAACTGACGCCGAACCATTTTGGAAAACCTCTACTGGCTACCTTTGCCGTCACTGATCTCTTCACGGGTGAACGCTCGACGAGCCTACTCACAGACTTCAAGGTGACATGCACACCAAACGAGCCAGTCATCGTGCTTCGGATCTCACCAAATCGTAATACTAGCCCTGCAGACGAATAATCTATGACTTCAGACACTATGTCGTACGTTGAGGCACTTGCAGCATGGCTGCCCGGCTGCCGTTGGTTCAGTGCCAAGAACCAACGTGATATCAAAGCACTATTGCGTTCGGTTAATTGTATTGATCTGCCTCGCCGCACCGACGATGGCCGAATGATTCAGCTTGCGTGCATTCAGGTTGAGGCCGGTATGCAAAAAACAACATTCCTTGCACCTGTTCAGGTGGGTTGCGACCAGCACTCTATGCTGACATGTGTTGATGCAACGACAGACGTCTTCTTCAATGAGTGGCTGCTTGATCTTGTTCAAAGCGACGAAACACTACAAACCGCGGCGGGTACATTTGTTGGGCATTCGCTCCATCGACAAGTAGGACAGGCACTTTTCACAGAAATTCTCTCGACTTCTCCACTTAGTGAAGACACATCGAACACCTCGACGCTCATCACTACTAAAGGCGACAATGGCAAAACCCACCACTATGTAAGCAAATTCATTCGCACGTATAACGAAGGTATTGCACCTGAAATTGAAGTTGGCCTTCACATGGCACAGGGCGGCTGGTCGGGAACACCGCCGCTGGTGGGTTGGCTCGAGTACATTCCCACTGGAAAAGAGCAGGGCGGGGCAGTAGCAACTGTCCACAAAGCGATCACACCATCGATAGACGCATGGGAATATTCGAGTCAGACGCTTTTAAAAGGCGTGAAAGCAGACGACGCACTTTTGGACATGGCTTGTCGCATAGGAAGACTCACAGCCACTATGCACGAAGCACTTGCAAGCAATACACTCTCTAACACATTTTTTCCAAAAGTGCCCTCAGAGAAACAACAGTGGGACACTACCTGCTCGATGACAGATCATGCCCGACGTGTGTGGGGCTTGCTTAGCACTGCTTATATACCCTCACTATTTCAGCAGAGAGTGAACGATATTCTTGCCCATCAGCAACCCGTGCTGGATGCATTCGAGGGTATGTCTAGCTGCCAGCAAACAGCTGCGTACATTCGTGTGCACGGAGACTATCACCTTGGGCAACTGCTGATTGATCAATCAGATGAAACACTTCATGTCATTGATTTCGAAGGAGAACCCCGTCGAACGCTTGAAGAGCGACGCAAAAAAACAAGCATTTTCAAGGACCTTGCGGGCATGATCCGGTCTTTTGAATATCTTTTTCACCAGCCGGAAAGCAGCAAAACACAAGTTAAGGCAACTGATCTCACTCGAGCATTTCTCGTTTCCTACATAGACAAAGCACATGGGCAATCTTTTTATCCTGATACCAAAGCCGAAGCGGAGAGTCTCTTGAACGCCTTCATACTTGACAAAGCCATCTATGAACTTGCTTATGAAACCCAACATCGGCCAGATTGGCTTGACGCCCCGTTAACTGCAATTGAAATGTTTCTACGTACAGGCAGCTGGCTTGCGCTCTAAGAACGAGGAATACTTAAACGTCTGCTTCCTCCTGTAGCGATAGCCATTTATCCTCTGCGGCAGCAAGTTCTTTCTCTACTGCTTGTAACTCACTATGGATTTTCATGGCTTCTTCTGGATCAGTGACTGCCTCCATAAGCGTTTGTTTTTTCTGTTTTTCAGCATCTAGCTTGGCTACTGCCTTCTCAAGGGATGCAATGGTCTTACGTCGTTTGCGCCCATCATGTCCGCCATTCCTTTGACGTTTGCCACGCAAATCGCCGTCCGCGTGCCGGGATGTTCGAAGGCCTTCCGCATCATCGACCTCTTTTTCAATTTTCTCGACATACCGTTTATAGGTCGCTGGGTAATGCACCACGCGTCCTGCTGCAACCTCAATGACATTTGTAGCAACTGCAGTCACAAACGTCCTGTCATGGCTCGTGAATATGACTGTGCCTGCATAGGCACAGAGTGCATGGGCAAGCGCCTCAACGGTTTCGACGTCGAGATGATTTCCCGGCTCATCAAGCACGAGAATATTAAATCCGCCGAGAAGAAGACCCGCCAAACACAACCTTGCACGTTCACCGCCGGATAGAACCTTGATTTTCTTTTTAATGGCAACACCCCTGAATAACATGGCCCCGGCCAAGTCGAGTATGCGTTGTGTTGGTGTACCCATCTCGGAAACCCGCTGCAAATAGTCAAGAACAGCCTCCTGTTCCGGAAGCGTCGCGTACACATGCTGGGCGTATGTCCCCACGTCGCATCCATACCCCCATTTGACACGCCCGTTTATTGCATCGAGTGAGCCAACCACTGTTCGAAGAAAGGTGGTTTTTCCTTGTCCGTTGTCCCCAACAATGGCGACGCGGGCGCCATGATCAATCTCTATTGTAATTTCTTCTGCAACCTTCTGAGTTTCGTACCC
>DONH01000460.1 GCA_003509235.1 Planctomycetaceae bacterium | reverse complement strand
CAACAGCCATGTATGCATCACCAATAGTTTTAATTTTCTCAACTCCGTATGCATTTGCTAAGTGGTCAAACGCAGAGAAGATGTCATCAAGTAGGTCGACAAGTTGGCTAGCATCTACACGCTCTGAAAAAGTCGTAAAACCACAGAGGTCGGCAAATAAGACGCTGACTGATGAAAAGGACTCGGCAATTGTTGAGACATTGTTCTTCAGCCGCTCGGCGATTGGGTCGGGGAGAATATTACGAAGCAGACGCTCTGACTTTTCTCGTTCTCGTGTTAATTCTGCGAGTGATCGTTCTAGTGCGCCAAAGGCAGCATCACGTTCAAGGAGCCTTTTGTAGGCCTCGGAGTGAACACGGATTCTAGCAATCAGTTCAATCTGATGGGGAAGTTTGATGAGATAGTCATTTGCACCGGCTTCTAGCAGCTGGGCCTTTGTCGCAGCTTCTTCGGTAGCTGACAGCATGATGACGGGGATTTTTTCTGTGCCGGCATGGGAACGAAATTGGCCTACGAGATCCAGACCATCGATATCTGGCATAACAAGGTCTTGTAAGATGACAGTCGGTTGAAACTCTTCCGCCGTCATCACTGCCTTGGATCCATCTTTACAGAACGCAAATGTCATATCAGCTTGATCAGCAAGAAGGCGTCTGACTGCTTCGCCGATCATTGGCTGGTCATCAACCAGAAGAACCCGGTGGCCGTCAACAGATCGTCCAACGGCCTCCTTTACACCTGCCGCTGCTGCTGGCGTAGAAGTGTCGTTTCGTTGCTGTGAGCTACAGTCTAAGGGGGCTGCGTCAGTCATCCGTTTGCTACCGCCAAGCGTGTTTTGTTGCTGTACAAGTCATCCGCAATGGGCACTGGCAAGATAAAGTGGGCCCTTGTTCAGACTTAGGAGTCATCGTTCTGAGCAAGCAAGCTGGGGAACCAGGATTTGAACCTGGACTAACTGGTTCAGAGCCAGTCGTGCTACCGTTACACCATTCCCCAGAATTTCAGCAAAATAAGGCCGTTTTCACGTCGTGAGCCTCATGGTCTTCTAATGTCTAGGATCCTCCGAAACAGTTCGTTACCAAACAATTGTGTTGTGGTAGCCTATCGCGGACTTGGCAGATGGGCAATCGGTAGGGAAAGCTGCTGGCGGTCGGCAGTAAAATTCCCGTCTGGTATTCACACAATTGAAAAAAGGTGCTGACAGCGTGTCGTTCCTCGTATTAATGACTGGTGGAAAGCTGGGAGAAAGGTATCGCCTTGTGAAAGAAAAGACCGTTATTGGTCGTCATCCAGGCTGCGATATTGTTGTCGATTCTGGTTCTGTTAGCCGTCAGCACGCGGTCGTTGAAATGAAAGAGGGAGTCTGGTGGCTTGAAGATCTTGGGAGCCGCAACGGTACGCTCATTAACGGTGAGAAATTAACCGGACCACATCAGCTAGAGGCTGCAGATGAAATTGGTGTTTGTGAGGATCGGCTAATTTTCACAGTAGGTGACACAACTCCCTCGGAATGGGTTTCATTAGGTGGGGAGACAGATGCATCGCAGACTGTTTTTCAGTCACACGATGAAGAGTCAGTGATCGTGTCTCAGCTAGACATCCCACGCCCTTCGGCGGATGAAGGAATCAGTCAAAATGCGGAAGCAAAGTTGCGGGCTGTTATTGGTTTGAATAGAGCACTTGGCGCATCTCTTTCACTTGAGGATGTCTTACCTCGACTCCTCGATGGTCTTTTCGATATTTTTCCAAACGTTGAGCGCGGTTTTGTGTTGCTCAATGATGTAAAAACAAATCGCCTGATTCTGAGGGCCAAGAAACTTAAGAACGCTGAAGAGAAAGGTGGCCTTCAGCTGAGTCTTTCTCTCGTGAATAAAGTGGCGTCATCCCAGCGAGCTATTCTTTCAGCTGATGCGACGAGTGACAGTCGTTTTCAGCTCAATGATAGCGTTGTAGACTGCAATATACGCTCGGTGATGTGCGTTCCGTTTATTTCGGCCGAGGGGGTGGTCCTCGGTGTATTGCAGGTGGATTCCCGTGATGTTCAGAATGGGTTTAGTCAAGACGATCTTGAGGTTCTTGCCGGAATCACCGGGCAAGCAGGCAAGGCTGTCGAGCAGGCAACGGCGCACGATGAGAAAGTCGCGCAGGAGCAGTTTAAACGAGATTTAGAGTTGGCAAATCGTGTTCAACAGGGTTTGCTTCCGTCGCTTCCTCCGGAAATCAAAGGTTTCGAGGTTTTTGATTTTTACGAAGCGGCCCACCAGATTGGTGGAGATTATTTTTCATATATTCCGCTCGGTGAGAGCCGCCTGGCTGTGGTGCTTGCCGATGTTTCAGGGAAAGGTGTTTCTGCAGCACTTGTAATGGCAGCCCTCTCCGCAGATGTGCGATACACGCTTGCGATTGAAGCAGATGTCGCAAAAGCAGTTACGTTATTGAACTCAAGTTTTATGAGAAGCGGTTGGGATGACCGCTTCGCGACTTTTGTTGTAGTGGTTCTTGATTCAACATCAGATGTAGTCAAGGTCGTATCCGCAGGTCATTTACCAACCTACTTACGAAAAGCCGATGGGAGTGTAGAGACAGTCGGGCTTGAAGAAGCGGGCTTGCCGCTGGGAGTTGACCCGACGTTTGTTTATGAATCTGCCGAGGTGAGTATGACTGCTGGTTGTACGCTTGTTTTGTATACAGATGGTATCAGCGAAGCGATGGATCATAAAAATGAAACGTACGGATTGAAGAGATTAGAAGAGGTATTGTCAGAGCCAGCCGATTCACCAGCGGCTGTTGGTCGACGAGTATTGGTTGACGTTGAGCGGCATGCCGCTGGGCAGGTTCGGAGTGACGATATGTGCCTTGTCTGTGTCGGAAGGCCCGCGGTTACTCAATAAATGGCATGGTCGACTAAGAATAATTGAAGGAAGCAAAGTTACGAATAACCGATCTTTTTGCAGACTTCTTTTCGAAGGTGTTCGTAGTCTGCATAAACAATGCTCTTCATGTCACGTGCGAGGGTTAGCAACGTGCGTTCTGGATGACTGAATCCGAAACCTGAACGTGTATGGTTGTCCCTGCTCCTGGCTTGCTTTGGATTTCGGCTGTTCCACCTAGATAAAGTGCTCTCTGTCGAATGCCTTCAAGGCCAAAATGATCCTCAGTAGAACTTTCTAAATCAAAGCCGCAGCCATCATCTTGAATAAGCAGCGATATACTCCCGTTTTCTCTCTTGTTTAGTTCGACACGGACATGCTGTGCTCTGGCGTGCCGCCGAATGTTGGTGAGCGATTCTTGGGCTATTCGGAAAAGCAATACCTCGATTTGCGAAGGTAATCGATTGGTCCCAATGTTGTGCAGTAAAATAACGTCTTCGATTTCGAGGCGGGCATTTCTAACCAGTGTTTCAAGAGAGTCAATGATCCCAAGTTCATCTAAAGTCGGTGGACGAAGCCCCGAAATAAGATGTCGAGTTTCCCGTGACGCCTCTCGCAAAAGGCGAAGAGCTTCATTTACGTTTGGGTCATCCTCTATTTTGCAATCACGAGTTGGGTTTGCTTTGGCCGCCTCGAGCTGCATAATCGCTGCGGCAACATACTGAGCAATCCCATCATGAATTTCGTAGGCAATCAATTGCCGATGGTGTTCTTCTTTCTCAAAAGTTTTTTTAAGGAGTCGAGGGGTGTTCATCGGGAATTCTACTCTATCTGCAGTGAGCGATGAGTCATCGCTTCGGTTTCGGGATTCGGCTGCGGCCGGCGGATTTTCCTCTACCTCGCCGTCTCTTTTGATTCTTTGCTCTTGTGGGCGATGACCCATCACGAAGATTGGCTATCTGGTCTCTCATTTTCGCAGCACGTTCGAAATCGAGTTCTGCGGCTGCGTTCAGCATGTCGGTTTCGAGCTGTGCAAGCAACTCAGCTTTTTTTTGCTCAGATTCTTCGGTGTTGCCGACCGCAGCATGCGCTTTCGCCCGTGCCTGTGATTCGGCTTCAATGCCAGATCGGATTTCCTTACGAATGGTCGTTGGCGTAATGCCATGTTCTTTGTTGTACTCAATCTGCATTTCTCGTCGACGCTGTGTTTCATCGATTGCTTGTTGCATAGAGTCAGTCATTCGATCTGCATAGAGAATGACTCGAGCGTCGACGTTCCTGGCGGATCGTCCGATCGTCTGCATGAGGGATGTTTCACTGCGGAGGAAGCCCTCTTTGTCAGCATCAAGAATTGCAAC
>DONH01000251.1 GCA_003509235.1 Planctomycetaceae bacterium | reverse complement strand
TGAATGTATCGCCCTGAATGCCTCGTTAGAACTCGTGCACCAGCAATGATTATTGCTGTCTCAACACCCCAGCCAACCACTGTCTGGGGCTGCTCGTTCCGAATGATTTCGGCAACGCGGGAGGACACCGAAAGACGTACAGCTGGCCCTCTATTCACAACGTACGCCGTAGCTCCTGCTGCCTGCAGCCGAGCTGCGAGACCACCACCTGAAGACACCAGAACAACGCATACCCGATGACCGACGGCTGTCAGTCCTGTCACAGCAAGTTCAATCTGTCGGCCGTTCCCTACTGGATCACAATCACAGGCGACCAGCATGTGTGTTGTTTTTGAGTAACTTCGCATCTTCAACCGGCTGCTCTGGAGAGTGTCTTTTAAAATATACCCCAACACCACAACAACTTATACATCAACAAATCAAATATTGGCCAGTGAATCCATCAGGCAAATCTGAGGTAAATTTCGCCACGCACCGTTATGGTCTAGGCCATAACCAACTACAAACACATTCGGAATATCGAATCCCACGTAGTCTGGCTTCATAGCCACCTCGACCCTACTCTTCTTACGTAAAAGAACGAGTGACTTGACCGAAGCTGCACCCCGAGAATAGATCGCCTCAACTAATGCGGCCATTGTGCGTCCTGTATCAAAGATGTCATCAACAAGTAAGACATGTTTCTGAGACACATCAGGCAATAAATCGAGGTGAAGATCAAGTTTCCCAGGAGTCATTTCAACTCCTCGATAACTACTCGCTGAGACCATCCCCACTTCTATCGACCCATCAAGCCTACGCAAGAGATCCGCGACAAGCATAATACTGCCTGTAAGAACACCCACAAGAACAAGAGATTGCGTACCGCGATCGTTCTGCACAAGAGCAGCAAGTCTATCGATACCTTCTGACAATTCCTCACGAGAAAGTAAAACTTCCATTATGATCTCCTTATGTGACACGACCTACTCAGTTTACGTTGTATGTGCGTATCGCGGCGTCCCATCAAAACGGTACTTGATCCATCCATAATTCGAAATCCTACATGTCAACAAATGCCTCTACAAATTGGACATGTCGCTCAGTCGCGGGTCACTCATGTGAACTATTTACGCCCCCTACTATTACGGAACCTGGGCGTATTATTCTCTATCTCCACGACCTGCATGAACGATCGCCAAAAGACTTTCCAGCACTTCATCAAGCACTCGCTTCCGCAGGCCTTCCAGTCCTCGCACCTCGCATGGGACGAACGTGGTGCCTACAGCAACAACTGGCCCGCTTTGATACCACAATGAGTGCTGAAGATTACATCGTGGGCCCTATTCTTGATGAGTGCCACCGAATCATAGGTGAGACGTCCGGAGGGATTGGACTACTGGGCTACGACATGGGAGGTCAAGCGGCCCTTCGATTGGCATACCGTCATCCAGAAAAGTTTCCGATAGCCGCAGCCATTGCACCAGCAATCGACTTTCATCTTGGCATGCGACATGGACACAACTGGGTCGATGGCGAACTATTCGATACGCTCTGGGAAATTTATGATGAGCCTGAACAGGCGAGACAAGAAACTGCCATCCTTCATGTCCATCCACTCAACTGGCCGCGGCACCAGTGGTTTGTCAGCAATAGGAACGACGAAAGATGGCACGATGGTGCTGTCCGATTAAGCAGCAAATTAATAGCACTTGGAATTCCACACACTGCGATTCTAGACGAGAACAATCCGAACGATATGGTGTCTTCTTTTGTTGATGATGCCGTGGCATTCATTATGAAATCGCTTGATTCTGAAGCCAGACGTGTGCCCTGAATCAAACATGAAGACTGTTGGGCTGATTCAGGAATCTCTGCTGGTGATCACTACTCTACTGGTAAGGAGCACTGAGCACGCCTCGATATTTTTTTGACTAGAAGGCGGACTAACGTGGGATTTGGGGCATGTTTGCCCCACCAATTTGATCGAGATCAAGGTATCGGGCGTCTTTTACCTCGACACGATTGTATTTTCGCCAATAAAGAATTTTCCCAGCTGATGCACTCGATGTCGGTCCGCCCACTCGATCCTGACGAAAAAGCTGCGCATCACTCCTTCCATCCCCTTCAAACACAAGAAGGTCTTTCACCTCACTAAACGAAAGTCGTGCACTACGTGCCGTGAACGAGTCACCTTCGACAAGTACATTTCCACCAGCTGACAGTTCGACTGAACGCCCCGGTACCCCCGGAACAGAAGGTGCCTGGCCGATACCCAAAGTATCACTTGTTACGGCAATAGCCTTCTCAGCAAGCCCTCTGGGGTCATGCAGATCGAGACTCGCGTCCCACGTATCAACAGGTCCCCATATTGTTTCCACACGCTGCTGAAACTCCATCTGCCGTTGATTCATATTGCCGGTAAAGCCCCTCTGAAAATCAACACCGAGAAAAGTCACTCCCGGACTTTCAGCTGACTTGGAAATAGCTGGTGGCTGCCGAAGCTCTTGCCCCGGCAGACCGGGTGTACCCACGGGAAGGCCCCCTTCGCCTCGGCGAGTGCTCGTTAATCGACCCGGCCCTGTTCCCCGAACATCTCCTGTCAATCTGTCAAAAAAGAGATCTCGTACAAATAACTTTTCACGAGACTCCAGATTTCCATCAACCTCAGACGTGCTACTTATCTGAACGCCATCCCCACACTTAATTTGGGCAATATCTGTCTGTTGGGACGGAACTGCGCCCTGCTGCCTGCTGAAGTCCACAGGCTGGGTAAAAATACAATCGAGCAAGCCTGCTTGCAGCGACACACCTCCATTGGCCGTCTGTACCCGATCAATGAAGCGCGCGGTCTGTCCATCAAAATCCATTCTGCCCTGCCAAGCTATCACCAAAGGCTCAGCAATTTTTGATTTCTTTTTCATTTGAGCTTGAGGATCACCAGACCCTAAGAGATCAAATGAACCCAAACCAATACCCTCGCCAGCAACAGAAACTGTCAATTGCCCGCCGCCATCAACAGCTACTCGATTTTGGCCACG